>JAGCRL010000211.1 GCA_017964705.1 Alphaproteobacteria bacterium | reverse complement strand
GGAATATGTTGATGAAAATGGAAATATTGCTACTGTTTCTGATGATAATAACCAAGATTGGGAATGGGAATACGTTGAAGATGATGATAATGATTCACCATCCACAAATAATAACAAAAAACAATAAATTGTTTACAAAAACATTTCTTTATTTTAATGTTAGGTAATGAAGGAGTGGCTTATGGCTGAAAATAATGATATTGAGGTTATAAAAGAATCATTATGGTATATTGATAACTATATACTCATCAAGGATTATTATGATCGTACGATTTCTCGTATTGCTGCTCGTTGCATTCGTAAAGGTAATATAGCTATTGAAGACTATCCTTTTTATCCTTACATAGTTGATGTTTTAGAAGAACTCTGTGAAACTGGTGATTATATTATTGAGCATTCAGAGTTACATCCTTATGTTGAAAAGAAAATTCAGGGCGGTGTTGCTGCTCTTAAAAAGAATCTTCAGTTGTATAAAGAAGAATGCGAAAAGAATTCTACACAAGAAATGATGGCTAAAAAAGATGCCGATTTAAGTGCGGCGAAGGATGCTTTTAGCGGATTTACGGATTTGGCTAGTGATCCTACACGCGGTGCAGGTCAAAGTATTGATGAGGTTGTTGCAAAACTTGTAGCCGAGCAAGAAAAACTTATTGAGAAGAAAGCTGACGAAGATGAATAAATTTAAACTCTTAAAATCAAAAGCAAATTTGTTTATTCTGTTTTCTTTCATTGTGATTGGCGCTTGTAATGCTTTTCAAGATGACGAGACTGTTATTACGCATCATACTTCAGATGATGTGTCTTCCGGAAATTATATGATATTTCCCCAACAGGATCCTTATATGTTGCGAACAATTCACCGGGCATATGACCTGGATTTAGAAACACCTTTGAGATGCCATGTTAATTGGAAAACTCAAGAAATGGTTCAAATACTTCCACATAATAATGTTTCTTTTAGAATTGAACGCAATGATATTAATGATTCTTTGCCTGATTTTGAGGTTAAAAATTTTTCTTTTGATAATCTACCGGCAGAACAAGCTCTGCTTAAGTTAACAAAAGAAGCCGGAATTATTTTGGTGGCTAAGGATGCTCCCTATCCTACTTTGTATGGCAAAGATTTAAATGGTAGTTTTAAGGAAGTTTTAGATAATGTTACTCGTTCCGCTGATTTGTTTTATCGTTATGATGCTAAGACAAATTCTATTATTTTGAGTCGAAGAGCTAGTTTTACAATGTATACTCCAAGTTCAAGAACAATTCTTTTAGGCTTCTTGGATATACTAAGAGGAGCCGGTATAACCGATATGGTTACAAATTGGCGTGATTATACTATAACTTTTGAAGCTAATCTTGAAACAATTGATAAGATAAATAGTCTTATTACTGACTTTGAAGATAACCCTACAATGATTATGTATGATGTTAGTGTATTTAGAGTTATTGCTAATGAGCCTTGCGGGATTGTTTGGAAAGACTTGTTAAAAGATTTTAAATTTGGTTCTATTGCAACTGATCAAACAGGGGTTATTGGTAGAGTTTTGACTGTAACAAACGATATTTCTCGTGAACATTTACAAAAATTTGTAAGTAAATATGGAACTATTCAAGACATTTCCGAGGGACACTTTGTTGTTCCAACACGTTGGTTTTCTCGCTTTGATGTTGGAAGATGCGGAAAAATTGATAATATGGAATATCCTCTTTCTGTCTTAGCAAAAGCCGGTTTGGATAAAAATGATCGTAGTTATTCTGAAATTACATTGGATACGACTGATGGTGATATTACAAGATTTAAGGTTCGCAATAAACTGGGAGAAAATTTCTTAATTATCGGATTGCCCAGTGAGATTTTCGGACCGGCAAAAGAAGGAACAGAAACCATTGTCTTTATTGTTCCGCGTTTGGTTAGAATGTTAAAAACAGATGAAAAAATAAAGAACAGACTTTAGTAGGGTGGGAAAATGGAAGAAGATAATACTTTAGAACAGTTGCTTTCTAATACCGATTTTTCAGCGTCGCAATCTGCTGCATCTAATGTACCTCCTCGTAAATTAAGAAAAATCAAGCGTCCTAAAATTCGCCCGACCACGGATTTGCCAGAACCGCCTTCAAAAGTAATTTCAGAAGATGAGAATAGTATTGAGAATTTATTATCTGAAAATGTTAGTGATTCTGAATCAATTCCTGAAGTGGCGGCGAAAGGAAACGATTTAATTACTACTACAGAAGCTCAAAATGCTAATTTGGAGAATGAGCAGTTTAGTTCTTATATATTAGATGCTTTACCTCCTGATTTTAGCAATAGTGATTTTTCTCCTGAGAATGATGATTTTTATGATGGCTCTTTAAATCAATTCAAAAATAAATTGATTCTCTTTTCTGTGGTATGTTTTTTAGTTGGATTGTTTTTGGGAGCTCTGTTCTTTTCTAGCAGTTCAGAAGAAAAACATGGCTTAGAGGGTGTTGTTTTTAATCAAGATGTTCCATCCGGTCGTCCTCGGTGCGGTTTAACAGAAAAAACTCAGGCTTGTGTATTCTATTTGATGAATTGTTATAAACAAGAATTAACTGGTCGTCATTTCTATAAATTAGCAGCTCAACTAACAAGACGAGAAGAATATATGATTGAATCAGAAAATTTAAGATACGCTACTGTAAAAATACGTCCCGGAGAGTTTGCTCAGTTGAATATCCCAGCACTTGAATAACAATAAAAGCTCCAAAAATTTGGAGCTTTTTATATGATTATATGTGCAAATTATTTTTTATCTTTTTTATTGTTAGATGATTTCTTTTCTGCTGCAGCGTGTGCTTTTTCTTTCAATTCTTTTGAAACTTTTTTACTTGTTTCTACGATATGAGGAACTTCCTTTTTTAAATTATCTATTATTCCGGACCACTTTTCAGCATTATAGATAATAATTACAATTACTATAACCAAAATCCAAATCATATATTTTCTCCTTGTTCAAGCATTTTGTTTAAAACTTCTGTTGCATCATACTGATATAATGTGTTTTTTTGTGCAATGAATTTTTTATTATATTTTTGTTTTAATTTTAATTTATTTATTGGTTCTGGAGTATTATGAATGATTTTTTTTATTTTATCAAATCTTATTAATGATTTTTCATTCATAAATCTGCCTTTTTGACATAAAATCCGCAAGTCATTAGTCTTTCCAGAACAATAACAAATAACATCCAGCCCGGCATTCCAACATTTTTCTGCACGTTCTGCAATACTTCCCTTCAAAGCATGCATATCTATTGCGTCACTAATCAACATATTATCAAACTCTAAATAATTTCTTAGTATTGAGGTTATGCATTTCTTCGACATGGATACAGGAAAAGTATTATCTACTTGTTTTAATGTAATATGAGAAGTCATCGCCAATGGATATTGATTAAATTCTTTTAAATATGAAATTTTTTCTTTTATTTCTTCTTTTGAAATATCAATAACAGCTGCTTGCAAGTGCGGATCTGTCATCATATCAAAATGCCCGGGCAAATGCTTTATACAAGGGCATATTCCACTATTTATATAAGTATCTGCCATTTTTTTTGCATATTTAATGATTTTATCTATATCCTCATTAAAGCATCTTCCTTCTAATACTTGACTTTGCTGTGTCTCTTTTGTTTCAACAATCGGAGCAAAATTAACATTTAATCCCAATTCTCTCATTTCTGCAGAAATTAATTCAGCATGAATTTTGCAATATTCTACAGGTGATTTTCCAAGTGTTTCTGCTGAAACGTATAACTGCTTTGATATGGTATTTAGTCGATTAACTCTACCGCCCTCTGCATCTATAGCAATTAAAACATCATCCCTATTAATAACATTTTTTATTTCTTCAACCAATTTTTTGACTTGTTTCTTGCTTTCTATATTGCGAGAAAATAGCGCTATACCTAAAGGATTAGCCGATGAAAAGATATATTTTTCTTCATCTGTTAATTTTTTCCCTGCACAAGATAATATGGCTCCTAAAATCGGTTTTGACATTAATTTTCCTAATTTTGTTTTATAATGCTACTGATTTGGTTTTTCTTTAATTTTTCACTTAATTCTTCTGCTTCTTTTCTAACTTTGAATGCCCCTACTTTTAATCTATATAAAGTACTACCATTGGCTGCGGTAATTTCTTCTATTTCATGACTATAGCTATTAAGAAATCCATGCTTTGCAGATAACTGTTTCCATAAATTTTCGACAGCTGAACGGCTTGATGAAGCAATGATTTGCGTGTACCAAGTTCCTTTTGCAGCTTTTGTTGGTGGTGTTGCAGGTACCTCTTCTACTACCGGCTCTGCTTTTACAGGATTGGTTTCTGCTTTAGGAGCTTCAGAGTTAATGCTTTTTTGTAGTTGAATTTCAATATCTTTTAATTTATTCGGAATAACTATTTTTTCTTTGCTATTGGTTTTAATTGCAGATAACTCTCTGTTAGCCAACTTTATTTCATCAGACTGACTATTAATTTTGGTAATTGTGTTATCTAAACTACCATCTTCTTCTATGCTTTCTACTAGGTTTTCTATATTTTCCGGTGTCGGAATCGAATTTTCTATGATTAATTTTGGCATTTCCGGTGCGGGAATAATATTTACCTCTGCTTTTTCTTGAGGTAAATTATCAACAATATGATATATTTCTCTATTTTGATTATCTATTTCCATTCCGCCTGGATCATTTGGCTGAACTTTTGCCGGAGTAATTGATCTTCTAACAATCGGTATTTCTTTTTCTTTATCTGTACTATGTGTGGGACCTAAAAACAACCAACCAACAACTCCTCCGACAAGAATACCCGCCAACATTCCAATAAAACCATTTTTAGCATGTTGAATTTCTTCCTGACGATTTTCTATACTCCGTTGGATATTCTTATCAGCTACTCTTTGCTGAAATCCTTTTGTACTATCATTCTGATTGTTATCCAGTCCGTAAAGCATAGATCTATCCCCTTTGTTTTTACATTTTATCTGATTATAATCTCAAATTTATTTACAATCATTTAATACATATTATTTAAAATTTTTTTTATAACCATATATAGGAACATAAAATGAAAATAGCAACATTTAACGTTAACTCAATTCGCGCACGCATTGTTTCCCTATGCAAATGGATTAAAAATAACAATCCTGATTTATTATTTTTGCAAGAAATTAAATGCGAACAGGATAATTTCCCCTTCTTTGAATTCGAGAGTTTAGGCTATAATGTTGCCGTTTTAGGACAAAAAAGCTATAATGGGGTTGCTATATTAAGCAAAAGCAACTTTGAGATTACAGAACGCAATTTGCCTAATTTTAATGATGATGCTATGCGCTATCTGGAAATATTAGTAACTATCAAAAATCAAACTTTTTATGCCGCTTCTGTTTACGTTCCTAATGGTTGCGCACCAGATGCTAATATTCAAAAAGAAAAATTAAACTATAAATTAGAATGGTTTAATACTTTGTATTGTCATTTAAAACAACTTCAAAAGCGTAATCTGCCTATTATAATTGGTGGAGATTTTAATATTATGATGCGCGAAATTGACGTTTTTGACAGTTCTCTTTTTCAAAATAGTCCTCTTTATATTAAACCTGTTCAAGATAAAATTATCACCCTACAAAATCTGGGATTATATGATGCTTTTAGAATTTTACATCCTAATGATGAAGGTTTTACATTTTGGGACTATACTGCTAACTCTTTTGTAACTAATTCTGGTTTAAGAATAGATTATATATTCATTTCAGCTAAGTTTGCTGAAAATCTGAAGACTTGCTATCCAGATAAAACTCTACGTATGACAGACAAACCTTCAGACCATACAGTTCTTGTGGCAGAAATTGAGGATAATGATGATTAGATTTGGGTTTACATTATTTTTTATATTAATTTTTAAGATTAATAGTGCCTGCGCTTATGAATTTAAGCAGCTTAATCATTTTTTCGATTTATTGCAAAATGACTATATTAATGAAGTAGACGTTAAACAATTATTTTTTAAGAGTAGTGCTCTTATGACGGAATTTGATCATGATATCCATTTTTATCACACTGATTCAAAAGCTTATTTATATGAAAAAAATCAACTTGTAGGAGCTTTTAGCTTGCCTTCTTCAGACGAGCCTGGTTCATGGAAAAAATTGATGACAGATATTCTTTTAGCCGGTGTTAATCATTCTCAACGTATTTATCAGCAATCTCATGAATTAGAAAATGCAATTTTAAATATTTTTGTTAAGAATCTGGACTCTTATTCAAGAATAGAAAAAAATACGTTAAATCATCTTGCTTTTGAGGCAACATTAAAGAACAATGTTATTTATGTTAAGCTAAATACATTCATTCCAGGACAAACAGAGAGCTTAAAACAAATTATTCAGCAATATGATTCTGCTGATGGTCTTATTCTTGATTTGAGAAATAATCGTGGCGGACAATTTAATGAGGCTATTGAGCTCGCAGATTTGTTTCTTGATAATGTCCTTATTACATATAGCATAGAAAAGAATCGTCCTCAACGTTTTTATCAGTCGCATTCTGGAGATATTTTAAAGGAAAAACCAATTGCTGTTTTAATTAATGAGCACACTGCTTCGGCCGCAGAAATTGTTGCAGCTGCATTAAATGAGCAAAATCGAGCTATATTAATCGGAAGTAAGACCTTTGGTAAAGGAAGTATCCAGCAAATTCATGAAATAGATAAGCGACTTTTATATTTAACCAGCGGATATTTTTATTCTCCTTCCGGCAAAAAAATAAATGAAACAGGTATTATGCCGCAGATTTGTACCGGAGATGAAAATTGTATTCATTCTGATGAAAAAAGTAAGGAAAAAGATATTACAAAGGCTCTTGAATTTATAAAAAATAAATTAGGCTAAGAATTTTGTTGACATTATAGATAAAGACTGTATATTTCGTTTAAAGTTTTTTTTGTTTAACATTTTAATTTATAAGAGTAAAAGTAATGGCAAAAGCAGTTAAGGTAATAGTAAAAATGGAGAGTACAGCAGGTACAGGAACTTTCTTTTTAGCTGAAAAGAACCCTCGTACTCATCCGGAAAAATTGTCTATGAAAAAGTATGACAAGAAATCTAAAAAACATGAAGAATTTGTTGAAAAGAAGTTAAAGTAATTTCTTTTTTGATGTCTTTTCTAGGCACCCTTTTTAAGGGTGCTTTTTTAATTTGGAAAGGCTTTTTGATATTCTTTAATGATTTTTTCTAAATTGACTTCTGTATAACGTTGAGTAGAACTTAATGATGCATGGCCCAATAATTCTTGTATAGAACGTAAATCCGAACCATCTGCCAATAAATGTGTTGCAAAAGAATGTCTTAGTGCGTGCGGTGTAATATTTTCCGGTAAGCCTAATTCTTGACGTATTTTTTGCAATTTCCTTTGAATAATCCTTGGCTTTACTCGTTCTCCTTTTGCCCCAACAAACAAAGCCTTTCCGGCTTCTAAACGGTATGGGCAACATTTTTTATATTTTTCTATACGCTCTATAATAATCGGTAAAAGGGGAACATATCTATCTTTATTGCCTTTACCATGTATTTTCAAGAAATCTGACGAGTTGATATCCTCAGTATTTAAGTTAAGAGCTTCTGAAATTCGTAAGCCACAACCATATAGCAATGTAAATATTGCCGCATCACGAACACCTAGCCATGGTTCACTACAATTTTTTTGAGCATAATCAATGATATCAAAAGTTGTATGAACGTCCATGGCTCTTGGTAATGTTTTAGGTAATTTAGGAACAGCTAATTGGAAAATTGAAGTATTTTGTAAAATATCATTGTCATCCAGCCATTTAAAAAAATTACGTATAGCCGCTTCTTCTCGAGCTATACTGGACTTTCCTATATTTTCTTTTGCACGCATACTAAAAAATTTTCGAAAATCGTGTATTTCCAGTTTTTTTAGATCTGATAAGCTAACTTTTTCTTCAGAAAAAAATTTTAAGAATATGTTTAAATCACTTAAATAGCTCATTATTGTATGTTTAGAATAGTTTCTTTGGGTTTTTAACCATTCTACCCATTGCTCAATGATTTTTACAAGTTCTTTATCCGGCATTTTTCTTCCTTTATTATCCTCTATTATTCTAGCTTATAAATTAGAGGTTAATAATAGGTTACAATGCTTTATTAATAGTATTTAAAATCTGCCTTAAAATCTTCCATTTCTTGTTCGTGTTCTATTTCTTCTTTTAAAATTTTGCGAGATATACGAAATGTTTCAAAATCTTTATTATCACAAAATTCACATAATTGCTGATATCTCTTTATAGCACAGCGTTCCGCTATTAAATTTTGTTCAACCAAGACTTTTGTATCTTCATTTAAAGGAATTTCATATTTGCATTTTGCTTGTTTTTTCCATTCATCTGGATCTAACAATGGTTTATCGCCTAATTGTATTATTCTTTCTGCTATCCAACCTGCATGCTTTAATTCTTCATTTGCATGTTCTTCGAATTCCTCTACTATTTTAGGGCGCTCTATTCCTTCTGCAATTTTAGCTCCAACCCAATATTGGTAAAAAGCCAACCATTCTTCTGCAAACGCGCATTGTAATATTTTTATTAACTCTTGTTTATCAACGTTAGATATTTTTTGTGCTACTTCCCCCATTTTTATCTCCTTAAACTTTGTTACTGTATGCTTATATAATCGTTGATTTTACGATATCAATATATACTTTTATATTTACTTCAATTTAAACTTTTTAAATTACTATAAATTCTTAGAAAAGGAGTATTTATGGTTTTAGTCGCCCCAAGCCTTTTATCTGCTAATGCGGCAGATTTAGGTAATGAAGTAAAGCTTTTAGAAAAGGCTCATGCTGATTTATTGCATTTTGATGTTATGGATGGTCATTTTGTTCCTAATATGACTTATGGGCCTTTAATTCTTCGTAGTTTAAAAAATCTTACTCAATTACCTTTTGATGTTCATTTGATGGTTAATAACCCTGAAAATTTTATTCCATGGTTTATTGATGCCGGTGCTGATATTTTAACTTTTCATCTTGAAGCAACTAATAATCCCAATTTACTTATTGAACAGATACAGGGCTCAGGATTAAAAGCAGGTGTGAGCCTAAGGCCTGGTACAGATATAAATAAGCTTAAGAAATTAAATAAAAATCCTGATTTAGTATTAGTTATGGGGGTAGAACCGGGGTTTGGCGGACAGCCATTTAGAGAAGATACTCCAAGTAGAATTATTAAAACAAAAAGTATTTTTGCAAATTCTGAAGTATTAATCGAAGTTGATGGTGGAATTAATCCTAATACGGCCAGACAGTGTATTGAGGCTGGAGCAGATATATTGGTTGCAGGTACTGCTATATTTAAAAACAGAAAATATGGCAATAATATACGTATGATTAGAGGAGGCTAATAATGAATAATTTGGTAATGGTGATTGAAGATGAAGAAGATCTTTCTTTATTATTAAGCTATAACCTGGAAAAAGAAGGCTATCAGGTTGCTACTGTTTTTAATGGTTCAGATGCAGTTAGTGAAATTGAGCGATTACTTCCTTCTGTTATTATTTTAGATTGGATGCTTCCTGAAATTTCCGGTGTTGAAATTTGCAAATTGATTCGTTCTAAACCAGATATCAAAAATATACCTATCATTATGCTAACCGCTAAAAGCCAAGAAGAAGATAAAATTAAAGGGCTCTCTGCCGGTGCTGATGATTATGTTACTAAACCTTTTTCTATTCCAGAATTAATGGCGCGTGTTAAAACAAATATGAGAAGAGCTCCTTTATTTGAAGAAAAAGAAAAGTCTATTATTTTTGAAGATATTTATATGGACTTGGTCGAACGTAAGGTTAAACGTGGAGATAATTATCTTCATTTAAGTCCAACGGAATTTCGTTTACTTAAGATGCTTATAAAAGAACCCGGAAAAGTTTTTTCTCGTGAAGTTTTGCTTAAATCTATCTGGGGAGATAATATCTACGTCGAATCACGTACTGTTGATGTTCATATTCGTCGATTGAGAAGGGCCTTAAATAAATACGGTCCAGATTATATCCGAACTGTTCGAGCTAATGGCTATTCTATTGATAAAAATGCGAATAATGCTGAAGATGATGTAGCTGAGGATGAGGATATTTCTGATTAAAGCTGTTTACGCATATCAAGTGCTAATTTAATTGTTCCATCATCAATATAATCCAACTCTGCCCCTACAGGTATTCCTTGTGCTAATGTAGATATTTTGATATTCTTACCTTTTAATAAGGAAGATATATAATGAATTGTAATTTGACCATCTACTGTGGCCGGGAGAGCTAAAATAATTTCATTTATATCTTCTTTTTCTATACGATGAAGTAACTCACCAATGTTTAAATCATCAGGTGTTACCCCTTCAATAGCTGATAGTACTCCCCCTAAAACATGGTAGAGACCTTTATATAACCCGCCTCGTTCTAAAGCCCATAAATCACTGATATCCTGGACGATACATAATAAATTTCTTTCTCGTGTTGTTGAAGAACATATAGAACAAGGGCTTTGTGTATCATAATTACCGCAGATTTCACAAACAGTAATATTATCCTCAACATCTTTTAATGATTGGATTAACTGAGGAATCAAGGTTTCTTTTTTTTTCAATAATTGTAATACAATTCTTCTTGCCGATCTTGTTCCTAAAGACGGCAATTTAGCAATTATTTTAATTAAATGTTCTATATACTGATCAGACATGTTAGAACGGCAATTTTAACCCACCTAAATTAACTCCACCGGTTGCAGTTTTCATGCTTTCTTCTGTTAACTCTTCGACTTTATTATGAGCATTATTGTAAGCAACCATTATTAAATCTTCCAACATTTCCGTATCATCTGCAGTGATAAGAGATTTATCTATTGAAATTTTTTTCATTTCTGACTTACCATTTAGTGTTACGGATACCAAGCCATTTGCAGAATTGCCGGAAATCTCTTTTGTTGCTAATTTAGCTTGCTCTTCTTGCATCTTTTTTTGCATCATTTGAGCTTGTTTCATTAAGCCTTGCATGTTAAACATTTTAGTCTTCCTCTTCAAAGTTGTTAATGATTGATTCTTGTTGATCGTTTTGATCGGTATCTTTGTTTGTTTCGAGTTCGCTTCGACGCAAAATTGTTTCGAATTTGACGCCTTCAAACTCATTTAAAATGGCTTTGATGAGCGGATTTTCGGATATTTCCCGCTCGT
>JAGCRL010000210.1 GCA_017964705.1 Alphaproteobacteria bacterium | reverse complement strand
TCTTTGGTAACAACAGCACCACTTGCCACAATTGCACCTTCCCCAACCGTTACCCCAGGAAGTATAATTGCTCTTGCACCAATCCAGGCGCCTTTTTTTATCAATATCGGCTTACATTTTAACACCATAAGATTATTAAAATCATGATTAGCCGTTAAAAGTGCTGCTTCTGGCCCAATCATTACGCCATCTTCAATCGTAATGCTTCCTGCCGCCATAACCGTTAAACCGTGATTGATAAACACATTTTCACCGATTGTCACTTGTTCGGCCTTATCAATTTGCATCGGTGGTACAATGTGTGATGTCATAGGCAATCTTCCGCCAAACAGCTCATTGACCAATTTGTGTATTTCAGTCAAATCCGGCTCAGTATTGTTAATTTTAAAACATAACTTCCGACACCTATCCATTTCCGGTACAATAATGTTGCGATAATCCGCATCATTCATCATATCTACCGGTTCACCGGATTTTAAGCGTTCATAAATATTCTTTGCCATAATCTTTCCTTAGTCTTCCGGTTTCCAAGATGCAAAGCGTTGTTGCTGTTCCAAAGTATCCGTAAAATAACGCTTACCATTGTTAAGTTTAGCAATTTCCGCCATATCTTCAGCCGATAATTCAAAATCAAAAATGTCAAAATTCTCACGCATATGGTCGGGATTAGTGGTTTTCGGAAAGACCGAATAACCTTTCTGAATGTGCCAGCGTAAAATAATCTGAACATTGGTCTTACCGTATTTCTGTGCCAGTTTTGTAAAAACAGGTTCGTTTATCAGTTTCGGGTCGCCGTGGCCGATAGGATACCAACTTTCTAAAATCGTACCAAATTCCGCCATACGCTTTTTGAGTTCGTTTTGCGGAAAATACGGATGACATTCTACCTGTATTGCAGCCGGTTTTATTGTCGCGTTAGCAAGTAAATCTTCCAAATTTTCCTTAAAGTTACTGATACCGATGGATTTAACTTTGCCGAGTTTAACCGCTTTTTCCATATCTTTCCACGCGTCGATATAATCACCGACCTGTTGATGCAATAACAATAAATCAATATAATCTGTTTGCAGACGTTCCAACATCTTATCTATTGCCGGCAAAGTTTTGCCTTCACCGTATTCGGTTGGCCACAGTTTGGTGGTAATCCAAACTTCTTCACGTTTTAAGCCGCTTTGTTTGAGCGCTTCGCCAACACCGCGTTCGTTTTGATAGGCATGCGCCGTATCAATATGACGCACACCGAGTTTGAAAGCATTTAAGCACGCTTCAATCGTTTCTTTTCCATCCGGAACCAGATAAACACCCAAACCGAATTGCGGCATTTTCAGCCCGTTATTTAATGTTAAATATGTTTGTGTCATACTAATTTCTCCTTAAAATGCACCTGTTTTAATATGCGGAACATAAGGTGCTTCCAAAGCCTTTATTTCTTCATCGGATAATTTTATATCTAAAGCAGAAACCGCTTCTTCCACGTGTTTAACACTGGTTGTTCCGACAATCGGTGCGGTTACATAAGGTTTGGAAAGCATCCAAGCCAAAGCATTTTGCGCCATCGTGCGTCCGTTCTTTTTGGAAACTTCCTCTAAAGCATCAACAACTTTTTTATCTTGCTCCGGAGTTGTCCAAACCATTGGAGAAACATCATCAATTTTGGAACGAGCGGTTTGTTCACCCCAAGGTCTTGCACATCTGCCGGCGGCGAGTGGTGACCAAGGCACAACCGCAATTTTACGGTCTTGACACAAAGGCATCATTTCGCGTTCTTCTTCACGATAAATCAAATTATATTGATTTTGCATAGAAACAAACTTCGTCCAATTGTGCTTTTCAGCAATATTTTGCAAACGTTCAAATTCCCAAGCAAACATTGTAGAAGCACCGATATAACGAGCTTTACCGGATTTTACAACATCATGCAAAGCTTCCATAACTTCTTCCCAGGGGGTATTGTGGTCCAAACGATGGATTTGATATAAATCAACATAATCCAATCCCAAGCGTTTCAAACTGTGGTCAATCTCTGCCATAATGTTTTTACGTGAACTGCCGCCACCATTCGGACGACCAGGACGCATATCAAAATGCACTTTAGTTGCAACAACGATTTCATCGCGATTTAATCCAAAATCTTTTATCAATCTACCGGTAATTTCTTCTGAAGTTCCAAGCTGATAAACATTTGCTGTATCAAAATAATTGATACCTAAATCAACAGCTTTCTTAAAAATCGGCTTGGCATCATCATAATCTTTTGCCCACGGAAAAACGCCGTTTTCCTTGCCAGGTTTACCAAAACTCATACAACCTAAGCAGATTCTTGATACATCCACACCGGTGTTACCTAACTTCACATATTGCATTTTTGTTCTCCTTAAAATCCTAATTTTTGAGCCAATTTATTACATCTTCTTTTGCTTGCTCGCGGTCATTTTGGGCAACGTGGCCATAAACCGCCAAGCCGTCCAGCATTTCTGCACCGGTTGCCGACTTAATTTTGCTCGGAATTGAAGATAAACCGCTTCCTTCGTGTGTTACAAAAGGTGCAACGGTCTTACCGCTCCAATCGTGTGCTTCCATAAAGGTATATACCGCCATCGGTAAATCTGCCCACCAGTTCGGTGTGCCTATAAACACCACGTCATAATCAGCAAAATTCGCAACATCTCCGATAATTTCCGGACGCGCATTTGCTTTTTTTTCTGCCAAAGCAATTTCCGTCAAGGCCTTATAAGCCGCCGGATATGTATCATTTTTAAGTTTGACTTCAAATAAAGCCGCTTTTGTTTGCTCGGCTATCATTTTTGCAATAACGGCCGTATTTCCTTCGGTTATATTCCCGACACTGTATTGTTCTCCGGTTCTTGAAAAATAAACCACCAAAACTTTTTTACCTGTCATATCAATTTCCTTTGCTTGTGTGTTAAATGTAAGTAATCCCAATGTGATTGCCGTTAAGCAACCGGTTAAAAATCGTTTCATTTTGTTTTTCCTTTCTGTTGTTTTATTGTCAGTAATTTGAAGCGCAAACAATCTTGCGGACAAGCGCAGATGCACTTCATACAGTTAATGCAGTTCGGGTGCCGCACAAAGTCGGACTGTTCCACCATAATATTCATCGGACAAGCCTTGTCGCACAAATGGCAGTGAACGCATTTACTTTCCTCGCGTGAAATACTGACCAAACGCATAACGCTTAAAAGGCCTAAAGATGCACCTTTGGGGCAGAAATAATTACAAAACGGTCTGTCCGTAAAGATTGCCAATAACAAAAACAATCCGATTGTACCGGCGGTAATCCATTCAAATGCGCCTAAAAAGACACCGTGATTAAATTCAAAACGGGCGCTTAAAAAGAAAAAGGTTATTCCGATGGTGCTTAAAGCGTAGAAAAAATAACGCGAGCATTGCAAATAAACTTGAATATACGGCGGCACCTTAAAACGCGGAATCCGAAGTTTTTGCGCAATCCAACCGAGCCAATCCTGTATTGCTCCGAAAGGGCAAATAAAGCCGCAAAAGAAAACACCCAAGAAAACAACGGATAAAAATATCATTCGTCCCACGTTATCGGCAAACGGCAAGAATGACAGGAAAATTCCGGCCATAAAGAATGCCTGTATTAAAAAACGAACTGGTTGCAGGTATTTTTTTATCATTATTTGATTTTCCCATTTACGAGTTTCACAATTTCGTCTTCATCTTCCGGTGTCAGAATACCATACAACGGAATAGCAAACGGGCCAAAACAACAGTTATGTTTTTGCAGCCAATTATAGCGATATTCTATATTTCCCTTTGGTTCCAGCGACAAAATCTTATAGTCTTTGCGCCCCATACGAATGGTTTTAACTTCGGCTGATTTGATGTCTTTCCAAGCCAAAGGATTGCAATAGTCAATTTTGATGCTCTCATCTGTTATGACAACGGCTTTATGCTTGATGTGCTTATAACACCATAAAAGTACCGTAAGCCCGAACAAAATCCAGACACCCAAACAAAAACAACAACATTTGCAACAACCTAAACATCCGGCCGCCATAATAAAAGCGAGTATCATCGCCCAAAACGAGGCATCAAATTTATTAAAATTGTAATAGTATGTTTTATTCATTTTTATTCTCCCAATAAGTATGGCTTTAACAGCGGTTCAACTTGAGCCTTAAAGACCTTATTCGTCCAATCTTTCGGTTCAAAAACACCGTCAGACATACACCAACACGTCATCATACCGTAAAGTTCGGAAATGATGATGTGGGTAATAAGTTCTATCGGTGCATCCGGCTTTAATTCTTTATCTTTTACGGCTTGTTTTAAGATGTCTTGCAACATTTTAATATCAAACTGCCATTTGGTATTATCCCATTCTTCATCAGATGTTTTCGGGTCAAGAACATTGCGTATCCATTCACGGCAAATATTGATGTCATAGCGTTCAACTTCTATCATAAAACTTTCAAAGTAGTGTTCCAGACGCTCCAAAAAAGTTTTATCTTTCATTTGTTGCATACGCTGGGCAATCTGGTCAAATAACTTGCGACACACTTCACAACTGATTTGCTGTTTATTCTTGAAATAGGTATAAAATGTACCTTTTGCGCATCCGCAGGCCTTGGTTATATCTTCCACATTGAGGGTATGAAAATCGCCGTTGATGATTAAATCTACCGTTGTATCTAATAGTTTCTGCCTTGTCTTTAGGGCATTTTCTTGGCGTTTAGTCATAATCTTTACTCCTTTTCTATGAGTGTATAATATACATTATTGACCAAAAGTCAATGACTTTTAGTTTAAAATACACAAATATTAAAAACCGCTACGTTTCCGCAGTGATTT
>JAGCRL010000209.1 GCA_017964705.1 Alphaproteobacteria bacterium | reverse complement strand
TGAGCTTAAATATAGCGAATTGGGTGCTTCTGTGGGCAGTAATATTTTGAAATTATATACATCTTATATTTACTTGCAGCCCAATCAGAATTCTTATTATAACAGCCGTGAAAGAAAAGAGATTTATTTTAGTGTTAAATCGCAGCTGACGAAGAATTGGTCTATACGTGTATATGATCGTATTGATTTAACCGATAAAGGCGGTCAACTTGAACATGGTGGTCAGTTGATTTATGAAGATGAATGTTTGGAATTATCTTTTGGAGCTGAAAAACATAATTATAATAATCCGACTTTGGAGGATGATTATGAGTTTGGGATTAATTTTTTCTTTAAAACTTTGGGCGGTTTCGGTTCAAAATAAAAGGGAGATTTGATATGAAAAAAATATGTCTGAGTTTGGTTTGTTTGGTAATTGCATTACCGGTTTGTGCGCAAGATATGAATATGTCTGATATTGATAGAGAAGCGCGCAGTGCCGGTTCTAAATCTATTATGTTTCGACGTTCGGCCGAAGCAGAAATGATGCGGCGTGCACAAGAAGAAGCCGAGGCCAAGGCAAAAGCAGAAGCCCAAGCCCAAGCAAGATCTCAGGCTGCGGCGCAGGCTAAGCAAAAAACACAAATGAAACGAGCTCAGCCGGCTTATCGTCCGTATAATTTGTTTGGCAACGGGTGGAAAGTTGCGGCAACAGTTAATGGCGAAATGGTATCAAATAAAGATTTGCAAGAACGTGCTAATTTGTTTGCATTAACAACCGGTATTCAAATTAATGAGAAAAATAAAAAGATGGTTGCAGAGCGGGTTTTGCAAAATACAATTGATGAAAAAATTAAAATTCAAGAAGCAGAAAGACAAAATATTTCAGTTTCGGAAGAAGATATCAGGGAAGCATATCGTAATTTTGAACGTTCAAATGGGGTGCCGGCCGGAAAATTTGCTTCTGTATTAAAGCAATATCAAGTTAGCCAGGAAGTATTCTTGTTACAAATAAAAGCAAATTTGTTGTGGAATAAATTAACAAGCCGCCGGTTGGGCATGAATGTTGATGTTTCCGGGCGTGAAGTTGATGATGAATTTTCACGTATTAAAAAAGATATGGATACACCCAAATACATGGTTTCCGAAATTGTTATTAAACGTAAGGATGCAGACCATATAGATGAGTTAGTTGATGTTTTGCGCCATGATCCGCGTTTTGAACTTTATGCAGCACAGTTTTCGCAGGCAGCCAGTGCACCTTCGGGAGGCAAACTCGGATGGGTTGAACCGGGACAGTTGGCTCAGCCTTTGGATGTTGCCATTAAAGGATTAAAAGAAGGTCAGGTATCTAATGCCATTTTGTATCGTAACGAATATCACATCTTAAAAATGGATAAAATTTATAATCCGCAAAAAGACAGGGGTGATATGCCAACGGAAGAAGAAGTACGGAACTTTATTAAAAACCGTAAAACCGACGAATTGGCTAATAAGTATATTCGTGATTTGCGTAATCGTGCGGTGGTTGAAAAGAAGTTTTAAGAGCCGGTGATGAACCAAAGTATATTGACGACTAAGGAATTTGTTGAAAAATATGAGCTGATGGCTAAAAAAGCTTTGGGGCAGAATTTTTTGCTGGATGCCAATATCACCGATAAAATTGTGCGATTGTCTTTGGCTCATCAACATATGGATAATTTGTCAGGGCAGAATGTTTTAGAAGTCGGTCCGGGACCGGGGGGGCTGACCCAAGCGGTTTTGCGGCAGAATCCAGATTTGCTCACGGTTATTGAAATGGATGAGCGGTGTCTTGAAATTTTGGCAGAGATTAAAGCTTTCTATCCGCAGTTGGAGATTGTTAGCGGAGATGCCCTTAACTATGACTGGAAGGCAAAAAAAGACCAGCAAGGTGCGTTTCATATAGTTAGTAATTTACCTTATAATATTTCGGTGGTATTGCTGGCAAATTGGTTAAAACAAATTGAATGTTTTAAAAGCCTCACTTTGATGTTTCAAAAAGAAGTCGGTGAGCGAATTTTAGCAATGCCCGGAACAAAAGATTACGGACGACTTTCGGTGATATCGCAGTTGCAATGTGAGGTAACTAAGTTGTTTGATTTACCCCCGACATGTTTTGTACCGGCACCTAAAATATGGTCTTCGGTATTGTTATTTTTGCCACGTCAAAATTCGATTGGTTCGGAGTTGTTTGCAAAAGTTGAAAAATTGACCGGTTTGGCTTTCGGACAACGGCGCAAGATGATTAGGCAAAGTTTGAAAGTGATTGAGGGAATTTCCGATTATCTTAATGAGCTTGGTATTGATCCGACATTACGAGCGGAAGATTTAACTCCTGATGATTATTTGAATATAGCTAAAAGATTAGGTTAACCATAAAGCCTCTTTAAATGAACAAATAAAAGATTATTTCTCTCCTGTTTTTAATTTATTACAGGAGAAAAGAAATGACAGAAGGTGTTAGATTTCCAACGTTAGCTTTTATTACCGGTGGTGTAGGACAGGCCAATGACGGTATACCGCCGCAGCCGTTTGAAACTTTTTGTTATGATTCGGCATTGTTACAGGCTAAAATTGAAAATTTTAATGTGGTGCCATATACATCTGTTTTGCCTAAAGAGATTTTTGGAAATATTGTTCCGGTTGATAAGGTTGTTAATCAATTTAAGCATGGTGCGGTACTGGAAGTGATTATGGCCGGTAACGGGGCTAATCGCGATGAACATAAAGCTATTGCAACAGGTGTTGGTATTTGTTGGGGAAAAGATAGACATGGTGAACTTATCGGCGGATGGGCTGCCGAATATGTAGAGTATTTTGATACGCAAATTGATGATGAAATTGCTAAAGGTCATGCCGAAATGTGGCTTAACAAATCTCTTAACCACGAGCTTCAAATTCGAGGTGTGGAGAAGCATAGTGAGTTTCAGATGTACCATAATTTCATTAATATTGAACAGCAATTCGGTTATTGTTTGACCTGTTTGGGATTTTTGAATTTTGAACATGCTCCGGCTGTAAAAATTTAAGATTAATATGTGATTGAGGGAGAATGTGATGGTAAAACGAAATTCTCATCAAAATATGAGCGAATCGAAAGACAATAATAAATTGGGTGTGTGGGCATTGGCCGGTGTGGTTGTCAGTTCTATGATTGGTGGTGGTATTTATAGTTTGCCACAAAACATGGCGGCCGGTGCTTCTGTCGGTGCAGTGTTATTGGCATGGTTGATTACCGGTATCG
>JAGCRL010000208.1 GCA_017964705.1 Alphaproteobacteria bacterium | reverse complement strand
TAGACCTAATCCTGTTCCGGAACCGACAATATTTTGCTTGGTAGAGAAGAATGGTTCAAAAATTCGAGACATGTTTTCTAACGGAATACCACAACCTGTGTCAGTGATATCCATACGAATAAATGGTCCGCTTTCGATAACTTCTGCACCAAAATGATAAGGTTCCAGCAACATTTCTTTTTGCGTAGAGATAGTTAAAGTTCCTTTTTTATTCATAGCGTCTTTTGCATTTACGCAAAGGTTTAAGACAACTTGTAAAAACTGTACACTGTCTACCTTGATGTATTCCAGATTTTCGCCATGCTTGAATTTTAGTTCAATTTGTTCACCGACGGTACGTTTTAATAATGGGGTAAAGGTAACTAAAATATCAGTAATGCTGTTTAGTTTCGGTTGAAGCGGTTGTTGTCTTGAGAATTGGAGCAGTTGACGCACAAGTTCTGCCGCACAAACAGCATTTTGTTTGATTTGCATAATATCTGCATAAGATGAATCGCCTAAACTATGGCGCTGTTGCAATAGGTCGCAAAAGCCAATCATCGCGGTTAATAAATTATTGAAATCATGCGCAATACCTCCGGCGAATTGTCCCATTGCCTGCATCTTTTGAGCTTGTGCAAATTGAGTTTCAAGGTTCTTTTGTTCTGTTGTATCCAGGCAGAATAAAACTATACCGGTGATGTTTTCTTTTAGCGGAATGGTAGATGAAAACAGCGGGCAAATATATAATCTCAACATTTTGTTTTTATTTTTGTTTTTAAGGTTTAAATCAAAATATGCCGGTTGAAGTTTCTCGTTTTCATCCATAAATATTTTAAGTTGGTTTTTAATTTTGGCAATGCTTTCCTGATCCAGATAATTGGCTAAGTAATTGTTTAATAATTGAGAGGCAGATGGAACACCTAAGATATCCATAAATCTTTGGTTAGTACGTTTAATTACCAAATCTTTATCCAATAGCATCATGCCAAAAGGAGAGAGATTGAATAAACTGTTTGTTTCTGCAATGGCCTTTTCATAATCTTGTTTTAGAGTGGTATTTGTAGGAATATGATCAATTATTAAACCGCGGGTTTGTGCTTCTGTACCTTCTTTAAATTTATCTGTTTTTACCAAGTATTCTTTAGTTTTTCCGGTGGCATCTTTAATATAGGTAATGTATTGAGTGTAAGCATTATTAAAGCGTTGTTCACCGACAGAGGTATGGGGTAAAAATTGGTTAATATCTTTACCGATTAATTCCTCTTCCGGCTTGTTTATCATCAAGCTAAGCGTTTTATTAATGTATTCAATTTTTCCTTTGGAGTTTAAAAGATATAGTCCGATGGGCATGAAATTTAAGAAATTATAGAAAGCACTGCGCTCTTCTTGAAAAATTGTATCCAAGGTTTTTTCAGAAGTAATGTTTTCCAAGCTCCAAAGCAAATAAATATTATATTTTTTATCAAATTTTGTGGTCTTTTCGGTTTCATTTTTTTGCGGTTTTAAGGTAATCGGTCGCAAGCTTATACGATAGAACTCCGCTCCCGAAAAAATAGTTGATGTATCAAATTTAAGGGCAATTTCAATTGTTTCGGTTTTCAAGTGTTCGGTGGCAATTTGGAGCTGTTTTAATTTTTGAATATTGTTTTCATCTTCTAAAGCGTGCTTTTGTAAAAATTCAAAAACCGGTGTGTTTTCAAGAAAATTTTTAGATAGCTCGTTTTGAAGAATAATTTTGCCATTAGTGTTCATAATCAAATAGCATATTTTTTTGTTTTTCAAGATTTCGTTGGCCAGGCCACCATACAGAATAGCTGTTTCACCTGATTGTAAGATAGTAATCGCAATAAAGATGCTTAAAATGATGCATAGAAAGACGGATAAAATAATTGGTTTTAAATACATCGGATAAGCAAATAAAAAGCCGATGCTAACAATGGTAGCGGTTAGCATAATAACAAGCAAGAGCAAGCGTGTTTCTAAAATTTTATCCGGTCTGATATCTTGATTCTTGTTAAACATAGGCAACTCTTTAAGGTTTAAGTAATTATATCTGGTTTTTCTTTATTGGTTCGTGCAGGAATATCTGCAATTATGCGTGAAACTTCTTCTAAATCTTTGAGCATTGTTTGAGGATCTTCAAGCAATTTATCCGTAACATAGCGTTCAATGTAAACGCGTAATGTGGCGCCGATTGTTCCTGTTCCGGATAAGCGGTATACAATGCGTGAGCCATTTGTAAAATGTATAATTAATCCATTTTTGGTAGAAGTGTTGTCTACCGGGTCATTGTAGATTAAAGGATGTGCTTTTGATATAGTGTATCCTTTTAATGTTTTTCCGGTTAAAGCAGGAAGTTTTTGTTCCAAATCTGCCATTAATTTATCTGCAATATCTTGCGGAATAGCTTCATAATCGTTACGCAAATAATAATTGCGTCCATATTGTTGCCAATGAGTTACGGCAATTTCTTTGATTGATTTGTGGGTTTTAGCAATAATGCTCAACCAAAATAAAGTGGCCCAGATACCATCTTTTTCTCTAATATAAGAGGCTCCGGTACCAAAACTTTCTTCTCCGCAAAAAGTTATGCGATTAGTATCCATTAAATGAATAAAATATTTCCAACCGGTTGGCACTTCGTAATAGCCAATTTTTAAGGCTTCAGCAACGTGTTTTACAGCTAAAGAGGTAGCAGCAGACTTAGCTACTCCGAAAATACCATTTTTATAAGCAGGGATTAGTTTGTAATTATTTGTTAAAATGGCTAAACAATCACTGGGGCATACAAAAAATTGTTTTCCTAAAATCATGTTTCTGTCACCATCTCCGTCATTAGCTGCGGCAAAGTCCGGAGCTTTATCAGAATACATTAAATCAACTAATGATTTGGCGTAAATCAGGTTAGGATCTGGGTGTAATCCACCAAAATCTTCTAAAGGTTTTCCGTTTAATACGGTTCCTTTCGGGGCTCCTAAAATTTCTTCAAATATTTTTTTTGCATACGGACCGGTTACGCCATTCATAGCATCAAATACGAATCGGAAACCAGAGGTTAAAAGTTTTTTTATGCTGTTAAAATCAAAAATACTTTGCATTAACTGGATGTAGTCTACATAAGGATCAATAACTTCTATTTCTGTTTGGTTGCATTTAAAAGTTCCAATTTCAGATAAATCAAAGTCCGGACAATCTACAATTTTGTATTCAGTTATGGTTTTTGTTTGTTCAAAAATTGCCGCGCTTTCACTTGGCTGACATTGTCCGCCGGATGCGTTTGCATATTTAATACCGAAATCTCCGTCTATCCCACCAGGATTGTGTGAGGCAGATAAAACAAAGCTACCATCTAAATGATTTTTTAATAAAATGTGTGAGCTTGCCGGAGTTGAAACCAAACCATCTTTACCAACATAAAGTTTCTTAACTCCATTGGCGGCGGCAATCTTAATAATTTTTTGAATGGCTATGGCATTATAATATCGTCCATCGCCACCAACCAAAAATGATTTTTTAGAAAGTTCCGGAATAGTGTTAAAGATGCTTTGCATAAAATTTTCAAAATAATTTTTCTGCATTGCAATACTGGTCTTTTTTCTTAAGCCAGCAGTTCCCATTTTTTGATCAAGATATGGCGAGGTTTTTACGATATCAATCATCATATTTCCTTATATTAAACGTTTGAGGTGAGCATAAAACAAAATCTAGAGGATGTAAAGATTATTTATTAGCTGAAGATGAATTCTGCAAGTTTTATAATTTCTCTTTTGGCGCAAATATCATCATAAGTTAGGTCTTTTTGGAGCATAGGTAAAGATTTATCCTGTGCAGAAATTCCGCAGGTATTATTTTTATATGATTTGCGATGATTTAATGGCGGGGTAGCACGAAAACCATAGGTATGGGCCATTTTTTCAAGTTCAGCAGAAGGTTGATCAATAATTTGGGTCTTAAAATTATTTTCGCAAACGACCCAATTTAAACTATGGTTATAAGTAGCGGCAATCTTTTTCTTTAGCTCAAATAAAGAGTTAATGTATTCGCGTCTTTTTTGGAATCGGTGCAAAGCAGATTTTTCTTTAGCTAACATGGTAATATAAGTTGATGCCGTAACAGCCAACTCGTCAGAGGGATCTATTTTGGGGATAATAACGGCTTGATATTTATTTGCTTCGTTATAAAAGTCTTGGCGAGTGATAATTGTAGGTGTTAAAAGTTGGGGTAACAGCTTTGAACGTTTCTTAAAAGCTTCTCTTAAGGGCGAATCGGGAGGCAATACAACGGCAGTTCGTTGTGCATTGTATAATAGCATCAAGGCTAATTCAAAACACAGAGTGTTTTTTCCGGATGCTGGTTCTCCGTCTATGATGATAATATGCGCTTTAGGAATAAACATAAGCTTTTATTAACGATGACGATGGTTGGTTTGGTTATAGGCCGTGGTATTATGACTCTTTAAGGAGCTATTTATGGCGTTTTTTAAGGTTGCAGTATTCACGCGGCTGCTTTTTTTCATATGGTTTAGTGATATTTCCATCATTTTAGAAATATCTTCATCTCTTTCTTTTACTTTTTTATGGCCCATTGTTACGGCAATAACACGATATTTGCCTTGTTGGGCAGAGGTTAAGATATTAAATCCGGAAGCTGCAGTGTATCCTGTTTTCATTCCATCTGTGCCAAGCGAATCGTTTAACAAGTAGTTATGTGTTTTATAAGTCATGCCGTTATACTGAAATTCTGTTAAAGAAAACATGTAATAGTATTGTGGGAAATGGTGATAAATTGCAGCTCCTAAAATGGCTAAATCTTTAGCGGTGGTTTTTTGAGCAGAGTTTGGTAATCCTGAGGCATTCTTAAAGGTGGTGTTGCGCATTCCCAAGCGATGTGCTGTTTTAGTCATCAGTTTGGCAAATTCTGTTTCACTGGGACTCAGAGCTTCGGCCAATACGGTAGCGCAATCGTTAGCAGATTTTACAATCAGAGCTTGAATAAGTGTTTTAACATCAATATAAGATCCGGCAGGCATTCCTAATTTAGAAGGAGAGCGTGAAGCTGCTGTTTGGGATACTTTTAGTTTATCGGTAAATTTTAATTTACCTCTTTCTAAGGCATTGAAAGCAATATATAATGTCATTAATTTTGTTAAAGATGCTGGATAACGTAATTCTTCCGCGTTGTTGGCATATAAGACATTTCCGCTTTTAGCATCGATAACAATAGATGATGTATCTGTTGCTTGAGCAGAAATAGTAGTTATGCCCAGATATAATATAGCTAATCCAATTACTTTAATTGCATTCATTTGTTTTGTACCCTTTCAATCTGTTGTACTAGTATACTACATTTTAAAAAGAAAATAAATTGTTAATTTTGGTTATAAATAAAAAAAATTTTATTTGATTCTTAAAAATTTTTATCTGATAGTTTTTAGGAGTGGTAAGTTTTTTGAAAGGTAAAAGTATGATTAATAAAATAAAAGTATTCTTTTGTTTTTGTATTTTAGTGTTTGGGTTGACAGGATGTATTGTTGTTGCCGATGATGAACCTATGTATTCCTCTTATCCGGTAGGTAGTTATGAGTTAGCCAGCGATTACTATCATCGTCCGCCGCCCCCCCCATTACCACGATCTTATTATCATAAGTATCATGGGTCAAATGTAGTACATAAAAAGCATGGGGATCTAAAACACAAACCCAAAGACATTGTAAAACCAAAACCAAGAGATATTACACCTCCTAAACATAAGGATGTTACACCACCTAAACATAAGGATGTTACACCACCTAAACATAAGGATGTTGTAAAACCAAAAGATAATGTAAAGCCGCATGATCTTCCTAAAAATAAGGTAGATAAGAAGGATCCTTTGCATGATTTTTCAAAACAAAATCATCATTCTCCAATTCAGAATGTAAAAATAAATAAACCTGAGCCTATGCCGATAAAGGATAAAAATCCAACAAATAATCATATGCATCTAAGGCATTGATAACTGGTATAAATATTTTTAGGATTGTTAAATTTTTAAGAATGGGGCGGACGATGAGGCTCGAACTCACGACAACCGGTACCACAAACCGGGGCTCTACCAACTGAGCTACGTCCGCCATAACAGAACACTTTTTACATATATTTATTTATAAAGTCAAGAAAAAAGGCGGAATATTTTCCGCCTTTTTTATTTTTTGGAAAGATGGATGTTTATTTGACTTCTTCGAAGTCTGCATCAACAACATTATCATCTTTTTTAGTTTCCGGTTCAGGTGCTCCTTGTTCCGGTTCAGGAGCAGCTCCTGCTGTTGCTCCTTGAGCTTTATACATTGCTTCACCCAGTTTTAAGGAAGCTTGCATCAAAGCATCAGATTGAGCTTTAATTGCTTCCGTATCATCAGTTTCAAGAGCGCTTTTCAAACTTACTCTGGAAGTTTCAATAGCTTCTTTATCGGCTGAAGAAATTTTATCGGAGTTTTCTTTTAGTGTTTTTTCTGTGGTATGGATTAAACCTTCTGCTTGGTTTTTGGCTTCCACAAGTTCTTTCTTTTTCTTATCAGCTTCAGCATTAGCTTCAGCATCTTTTACCATTTTTTCGATATCAGCATCAGACAAACCGCCGGAAGCTTGAATACGAATGGCTTGCTCTTTGTTGGTTGCTTTGTCTTTAGCAGAAACATTTACAATACCGTTAGCATCAATATCAAAAGTAACTTCAATTTGCGGCATACCGCGTGGTGCCGGAGGAATACCGACCAAATCAAATTGACCTAACAATTTATTGTGGGCGGCAATTTCTCTTTCACCTTGGAAGACTCTGATGGTAACAGCAGTTTGGCCATCTTCTGCAGTAGAAAATACTTGAGACTTGCGAGTTGGAATAGTTGTGTTTCTATCAATTAAACGCGTAAATACACCACCCAAAGTTTCAATACCCAAAGATAGCGGCGTTACATCAAGTAACAATACGTCTTTAACTTCGCCCATTAAAACACCACCTTGTATAGCGGCACCAACGGCAACAACTTCATCAGGGTTAACACCTTTATGAGGTTCTTTGTTAAAGATTTCTTTTACTTTTTCTTGAACTTTCGGCATACGTGTCATACCGCCAACCAGGATTACTTCGCTAATATCAGATGGTGTAATACCGGCGTCAGCCATAGCTTTTTTGCAGGGTTCAACTGTGCGTTCAATCAAATCTTCTACAATAGATTCCAATTTAGCACGTGTCAGTTTGATATTTAAATGCTTTGGAATAGGAGATCCTGTGCTCATATCTGCAGTAATAAACGGCAAATTAATTTCTGTCTGAGTGGCAGAAGATAATTCTATTTTTGCTTTTTCTGCTGCTTCCTTTAAGCGTTGAAGAGCTAATCTATCTTGTTTAAGGTCAATATTGTTTTCTTTTTTGAATTCTTCAGCCAAGTAATTTACTAAGCGTTGGTCGAAATCTTCACCGCCTAAGAAAGTATCACCATTGGTTGATTTAACTTCAAATACGCCATCACCGATTTCCAAAATGGAAATATCAAATGTACCACCACCAAGGTCATAAACTGCAATAGTGCCGGATGCTTTTTTATCCATACCATAGGCAAGAGCAGCTGCGGTTGGTTCATTTATAATACGTAATACTTCCAAACCTGCAATTTTACCGGCATCTTTGGTGGCTTGGCGTTGACTGTCATTAAAATATGCAGGAACAGTTATAACAGCCTTTTCAATTTTTTCTCCTAAATAGCTTTCTGCAAATTCTTTAATTTTTTGCAAAACAATTGCAGAAATTTGAGATGGCGCATATTTTGTGCCTTTAACTTCTACCCAAGCATCACCATTGTCTCCTGGTATGATTTTAAAAGGAACCAGTCCTTTATCTTTTTCAACTTCCGGAGAATCGTATCTGCGTCCGATTAAACGTTTGATTGCAAATAGGGTGTTTTCCGGGTTAGTAACAGCTTGACGCTTTGCCGGATATCCGACTAATCTATCGGTGTCGGTAAAAGCAACCATTGACGGAGTTGTTCTTGCACCTTCAGAGTTTTCCAATACTTTTGCTTCGCCGCCTTCCATAATGGCAAAGCAAGAGTTTGTTGTACCTAAGTCAATACCCAATACTTTATTACTCATTTTAAAATCCTTTATCATCAGTTTAAAAAATACTTCTGTTGGTTTATATAGGGAGCGGATTTTTGTTAAGCAAGGGGGAATAAGAATTTTTTTGTAATAAAATATGAAAAAGAACGAAGATGTTTGAAAAAAATTCATAAAAAAACCGCCGCTGCAGGCGACGGTTGAGTGATTTTGTTTTTTTAGCGGTATAAACGCTCTTCCATAAATTCTAAGAAGCTAAATTGTGCGGCTTGATCAAAAGCATGCTTTTCAATATAAAGTTTGATAAGCCGAAGATGGTGGCCGTGAATTAAGAGTTGCTGTATTTCTACGGAAACTTTGTGGTATACAATATAGGCTTCAAAAAATGGGCCGTTATTGCTCATTAAAATTTTTTTTAGTACTTCATTATGCAACGTATTGGTTTGGATATACGTTAATAAAGTTTCTCTTTTGCCAGAATCCCAGAGGGTCAGTTGTTCCTCTTTTGATAATATCGCCATAATTTTTGGGGGTATTAAAGGAGGTTTTTTTTCTCTTTTTTTGCTTTCATCTCGTGGTGTTCGAGTTGGCGTTTTTGTTTTTTTCATCCCAATAGTATTTAGTTAATAAACATCATAATTTCAAAACGTTACAAACGTAATGAAATGCTTTCTTAATGTCAAGAAAATTATTTAAAATCTTAGTTAAAAAGAAGGATTTCCTTTACTGTTAAAATAGTTCATCAGCCCTTTTTTACATAATTTTTTGTATATCGGGCGATTCAATTTTAATTCATTAATAATGATTTTTGGATGACACATCGGACAAATATTTGTTGTTTTTTCTTGGTTGTTTTTGATTGTTTTTATTACCGCGCTCGGAAGTTCTGATTTGCCAATGCAAGAAGAGAGGTAAACAGCGCATCTGTCATTGTTTTTCAAATTTTGAATAGCCAGTTTTCGCGCATATAAATTTAGCGTTAAATCGGCTTTACTGGGATCTTTAGTCCAAGGCGATCCACCTCCGACAGGGCAGGCGGTTGAATAAAAATCACAGGCAAGTTTTCGTCCGGTGATACCACAATCTGCAATTGATGAATGGCAGGTATAATCGCCAGTGCCGTTTACAATGAGATTTTCAGGCTTTTGCTCTAATGTTTCTATAATAAAGGCTGATAAATCTTCTTTTTTTAACATTGGGATTGCTGCTATGGCGGTTTTAATATGATTGTTTTCATCTAAGGTTATTTGAGTTTTAATATCCAAGCCAAGATTATCAGATTTAAGCGCTTTTTGGTATAAAGCCTGGTTTAGTTTTTGAGCCAAATATAGTTCATGGTTAATTAAACCTTTGCCATTTTCGGCATATCCGACAAACACGCCCTGATCTCCCCAACTGTCGGCATCGACTCCTTGAGCAATTTCTGTTGATTGTGCACTAATTAAGTTTGTTATTTTGAGGTTTGTGATATCTATGGCGTTGTTTTGCCAAAGTTTATGGTAAGTTTCATCATAACCGATTTGGCGTAATGCTTTTTTTACAGTTGCACGCAAATGTTTTAGAGTGATATTACCGCTAACTTCCCCACCTAAGATAATGTTGTTATTTTTTACCATAACCTCAACCGCATAACGAACGTTTGTGTCTTGGCGCAAGCATTCATCTAATAAAGCACTTGAGATATAGTCGGCAATTTTGTCAGGATGTCCCAAAGAGACGTATTCAGCAGTTCTATTCATTAAAATTCTCCATTTTAGTCCTATCAGGTGTCGGACAATTAAGGTTAAATCCACACGAGATTGTTATCTCGGGTATTATTAAAAATGAATTGAGGCATTTGTCAATGTTTTTTATATTCCAATTTTTTTCTTTTTTCTTCAGGTAGAACAATACCGCAAGAGACAACGTATTTTAAGGCATCT
>JAGCRL010000207.1 GCA_017964705.1 Alphaproteobacteria bacterium | reverse complement strand
TTATAATAATCTCTTATCATTTCATCACCAATTTCTTGACGCACATAGGGTGGGTACATATCTGCTTTATTTGGCGGCTCGGCAATTAGCATGTTTTCCCCATTATTATTACCTGTATTAGTATTATTCTCGTAGCCATTATCACTTTCATTCTCATATTCACCATCTTCTTCTGTGATTAATGCTTCTAATTCAGCAAAAATTTTATCCACTTCTTCTTGTATTTTTTCATATTCTCTGGCATATACTTCTGGATCTATATGTATATCCATAACCCTCATGTTCTCAGCAGCTCGAACGCTAGGATTATCATAAAAAGTGTCTCTTGGTGCTATAGCAGGATTTGTAAGCTCTTCTCGTCTTGCTGCTGATAACTCGTCCCTAGCTTTATTCATTGCAATTGTTTTTGCACTTTTTTGAGCTCTTCTGCTTATTATTTCCTCCCTTGCTTTCTCTAACGTTTCTATAGCCATTTGGTCACATTTTTCCGGATCTGCTCCAGGTTCAAACATAGAAAGTGTATATATCGTTGAAGCTAAATAAAATGCATCACCAACTTCTTCCTCTAATGTTTTAGGCTGGGGAAGTGGATCAAGAAACAACTCCCTTGTCATATCTGCCATCATTCCACCAAACATAGGATTTATCAATGACATCTGAGATAGCCACATTTCAACTGAAACTCCTTTTAAATCTCCAATTTCTGCCCTATCTATGGCATTTCCAAAACACTTTAAAGTATTGATCATAGGCAAATCGTTAATTGATAAAAATGAACCGGTTAAATCTCGCTTTAATAATGCACCATCTATGCCTAAGCTTGCCGCTGTTCCATATCCTGGAATATTGGCGACCAATCCTGAAATAAATTCACCTGCTGCTCCTAATTTATCATCCTCTTGCCATCTTTCATAAGCATAATAGCATCCTACAAAAAAGCAAATTAACGGAATTTTTTTAGCGGCCGATTTACCGAAAACTTTTGTTGCTTCCTTTGTTATACCTTTTTCAACTAATTTTTTTGCTATTGCTTTACCGGATTCTGTCTCGGCAAATTTTGCTGCTGCTTTTTCAATCCCTTTCCCTGTCCAATGAAAAGGTTTAGCTACTGCTTTTTCCGTTGCCTGTACCCAAGGTTTCTTGAGCCCTTCTTTTACAACTTTAGTGCCCATAATTTTTTCATATGGCTTATCAAAAAACCATTTATCATACCATGCATTAAATTTTAAAAACCAATTTTTTGATGCTGTTTTGGCTGCACTCTCTGTTGCTGTGGCTGTAGCCGCTTTAGCAGCAGTTTTTCCCGCATTTTCACCTGTTGCTTCAGCTGCGCTTTTTCCTGCTTTTCTGCCTGTTCCTACATTTTCTTTGGGTGTGGTTGGTTCTTCTTTATTGGTAACTCTATTTTCTGGCAAAGTTGACGCCTTTTCTTCTACTGGAGTTTTCGCTTTTCCTTCTTTTCTTAAAGTCGGGGGTTCTCCTTCCGCTGAAGTTGGCGCCTTATCATCGTTTAGAGACGGCGCTTTTCTCTCTGGTTGAGTTGGTGTATCACTAACTCTAGTGGCAAGTTTCTTTTCTCGAACAGCCGCATTATGACGTTGAATTCTTTCTCTAACTCCTAAAGAACAGTTTTCACTCACTTCTATTTCTATGTCCGGAAGTTTCAAATTTTCCGGAATATTATGTACACCTTCAAGCCTTAACTTTTTACATTGACTGAAATCTGCACCTTCCGGAATTGAACCTACAAAACATACTTCATTTGGTAATTTAACTTTAGCACCCTTTGTTGTTGTACAATCATAAAAGGTAGCTTCCTCACACATACTTAAATCTATATTTGTAGAAAAATTTGTTGCATCAAAATACATATTCTTAGGAAGTTTAACTTTATTTAAATTACACTCTTCTCCTATAATAACTTGAGTACATTGGCTAAAATCTGTTCCTTCTTTTAATTTAACATTCTTCCCCACTATTATTGTACCAGAAGCATTTAAACTTTTTGCACCAGTTAAATCTATATTACTTATTCCTACAATACCTATAGGCCTGGTATCATTTATATCTGCAATTATGTACTCAATGCTATGGAGAGTTACATCAGCATCTTTAAGCACCACGTTATTATTAAATCTAATATTCCCATCTATAGTAACATTGCGTCCACTTAAATTTAATTTTTCACTAACAGTATAATTTCTCAAAGTTACATTTTTAGGAAGCTTTGTCTTTGTTAAATTGCACTCATTAGAAATAGTAACTTGCTCACATTGGCTTAAATCCATACCTGAAATATCTACACCACAAAAAACCACATCTTTTGGAAATTTAGTTCCTTTTAAATTGCAGTCCCCTGAAATGGTAACATGCTCACATTGGCTTAGATCCATTCCTGAAACATCTATACTATTAAAAAACACTTGCTTGGGAAATTTAGTTCCCGTTAAATTGCACTTTCCTGAAATACTAATTCTCTCATGATTGCTTAAATCCATTCCTGAAATATCTACATTATCAAAATACAACTTTTCAGGAAGTTTTACCTCTGATAAATCGCACTTTCCTTCTATATGAAGCCAATCACATTTGCTTAAATCCGTTCCGGCACGAAACTTAACGTCCTCACCAATAAATATATCTCCTTCGATGCTCAAATTTTCAATCTTTGTTAAATCTGTTCCTGCAGTGATTTTTGCATCACAAATAGTAACATTTTTAGAAAGATTGGTTCCTTTTTAATTGCAGTCCCCTGAAATGGTAACATGCTCACATTGGCTTAAATCCAATCCTGAAATATCTACATTATCAAAAACCACATATTTAGGTAGTTTAGTCCCTTTTAAATTGCAGCCCCCTGAAATGGTAACATGCTCACATTGGCTTAAATCCAATCCTGAAATATCTACATTTTCAAAAACCACATATTTAGGTAGTTTAGTCCCTTTTAAATTGCAGTTTTCTCTGATAGTAACGCTTTCACACTGGCTTAGATCTATATTTGTAAGATTTACACAATTTTCAAAAAAAATGTTTGAACCTTTTGCACACGTTAGTGTTTTAGGCATTTCTTTCAAATTTTTAATAGTGCAATCGCCTTCAATAGTAAGTCGCCAATCTTTGGGATATTTGACTCCTTCAAAATCAAATACCTCTCCTCTTTTTATTGTTAAAACACCTTTATTTCTAATTTTAAAAATACATCCAGGATCTCCGTCCGGATATAAATATGGATTGCGACGAAAAATACCTTGTGCCTCAGGATTATTAAATTCTTGTTCTACTAGCTGTTCTACTGTTTTTCTGAAAGCACTATTTGGCTGGCCATACATTGCACGATTCGCACGATAAATAATTTCTCCTTTTTCATTTTCATACGGATTTATTAAAATGCGTGAAACCATTTGTGCAGGATTTTCCGAGCTGTAACCATATGCAATAATAGAACCTCTGCCTATTGTCTCTTTTACATAACGATGATTAAGACCTGCCGCATTCATACAACTTTTCCAATTTTGAAAAGTGGATTGTTGAGCTAAATCTGCCGGCCGAACGGAAAACATTACTCTATCTATTTTTCCTTTGGGCTTTGCTAAAGCACCATAGTTTGTCTCTGCTGCAATAACCTCAACATTATGCGCATATCGTTCTTTGAGTTTTTGAATACCTTGCATAAATTTTTCAGGATCACCGCCTGCTTTGCGATAAACTTCACAAACTTCATTAAATAAATCTTTTCTTTGATTTAAAAGATTTCGCATTGCTAAATTTGTCTTGTTTCTATTTTTCCCTCTTGTTTTGCGAAGTTCCATAAATCCATCATAATCACCTTTTTCTAAACAGTTAAATAACTCTTCATCTGTAAAATCCAGTTCAGATTTTCCAAGAAAATTATCAATTTCATTTATTCGGCCATTAAAGAAACTTCCTGGTGATTGCACCCTCCCTTGAGCATCTGTAATTTTTACGAATTCTTTTCCTTCGTTGTCAACTTCAACAACCAGCTTCAAACCGTTTGTGCTATGCTTTGCTGCATAAGCATCTACAATACCATAAGCGGATTCATCTTCAATAACTGCAATGACGCGCCGATTAGGTAAAGACGATCCTTCTTCGTAAAATACTGATGGATATGTCGTTCCCAGTCTTTTACGAATTTTTATACCTTCTTGAACAGCTGCGTCTTCATTCAGCATTAGAGCTGGATAACTTTCGTCCACAGTTCCATTAAAAGTTGAACCAGATGCATTTAGTTGCTGTAATTCTATTTGGTCTACACGAAAACGTTTTGTTGCTTCTTGATATTGTTCTATTGTCATCTCCGGATTTGATAAGGTTTCAATCAGCATTTCCCTAACAGTATTATCATAAGTGCTAAACCGTCTCCAGGTGTGGACATTTGCTTCTGTTAGACCCAGATATTTTTTATAATTGGGATTTTCCGGAGTTATATGGGCTTCTTTTAAAATATCCGTTGCTTGTTTCTCATTAAATTCAGCAACTTTTATACTGGTTTCATCTGGTAAAAGCGGAATATCGCCATCCGGTATATTGTCTACATGATTATTAAATGATTCTTCTGCTTGTTCTGCATATTCCTCTATTTTTTTCATTTTTTATCTCCCTTTTAACAAAAAATGCAAATAAACTCCGCAAATGAGCACCAGATTATTGATTAGTTTTATCTTGGTTGCACTTTGATAGGCGTACAATCCATCATGCATATACACACAAACCGATAAGACTTTTATCTGTTTTTCTCTACATAATTCTAAAATATCGCTGCACATCATCTCATCTCCACAATCAATGCAACTGCACTAAAAATTATACCATAAAAAACAACCCAATGCAACTGATATTTATTTTAAAAATTGTATCTGACGCCCAAATTACCTTCAACATTACTTTCTTTTTCGGCATTATGAGCCACTTCTGCCGAAACAGTAAAGCTACCGTCACGATATGCGGCCTCTGCGGCTGTTCTAAGGCGATTTTTATCTTCTTGATATCCTTTTAGCTGGTACTTTGCTGCATTTGTCCCAATACTCAAATCCTTGTAAGGATCAAGCATTTCATGATAATATTTTGTACCGATGGCTAACATTAATTCACGTTGTTTAGCTAATTGAATCCGTTTTCTGAGTTTTAAGCCAATCCCGGCCTCAAGTGAAACAGAATCTTGAGCATACATATTAAGACCGCCTTTTTCTATTGCCTTATCAGAAGAAATCCCTTGCCAATTAAGCTCAGCTTCTGCCACTAATTCAGCCACTTTTACATCAATACTGTATTCTGCATGATTATAAACTCCATAATAAATATCAAAGGTATCTGCCTGATATTCATTAGCCAATGTCTTGCGCTTATAAGAACCGTAACCAACACCAACTTCCGGTGTACTCAAAAACTTAAAGCGATTATTTTGATACATTATTGGTAAGAATGCCATCAATACTTTGTTTTTACGTGAAGAATGAATATCGTCATAATCACTATCCGCATAAGCTGCAGTTAACCCACCACCAACACTCCAATGACGGTTAATGGCTGTACCGGCGCCAAATGAGGCACTATAAACATTATCATCATAATCACTTAGATTATCAACCCCGTCTTTACCTGTCTTAAAATAATTAGCACTGGCATAAACACCATCAACACCGTCTGCTAAAGCTCTCTGTTGTTGCTGATAATTTAAACCACGCATAACCGCCATATTTTCTCGTGGCAAATTAGCATAAAATTTCTTACCAGATTCACTTTCTTTTTGAGCATTAAACTCCTCTGATGTTGAGGCCGACTTTAATGCTTGATACATTTTCTTATTATTTCCTGCCTGATAATTAGTTTCAAAGAAATCTGCCAAGTCTTTTTCTTCAACCAAATCTTTAAACTCTTTACGTTTTAAGGAAACATCTGCTGCCAAATCTTTATTTATAACAGTAGCATCAATCATATATGACTGCGATTTGGCCGTTAACCCACTGGTATCTCCTTCAAATGCATTATTTGTTGTATAGGTATCTTGGAAACCATCCATTACAACATCAGAACCCACAACTACATTTCCGGATAAACTTTGTGCACGATACGTACCACCTAAACCGACAACATATTCTCCGCCATCATCAAAATTAATTTTAGCATCTGTCAGATCAACCACACCATTATTAATAAAAGTTGCCCCATCTTCAGCAATTACAACCGAATCATCCGCCGATGCAGACAATATTTTTAATTTAATAGTCTCATCCTCATTAACACATTTTCCGCCAACTCCAATATTAGCACACTGGCCACCATTCGAACCATAATATGATATAAGGCCAGAATTAGTAAAACTACCACCGCTTTCCACATAAGCACCATATCCACTACCAGAAAGATATATAGAACCGGTATTATTTCCCATACCACCACTTTGTACATAAAATCCATTGCCGTTACCAATATTTATTACTCCGGTATTAACAGCATATGCATTATTTGCAACTCTAATTGCCGAACCACTTGTCATAGATATATTACCTTGGTTGGTAAATGAACCGCTCGATACATCCACCCCTATACCATTTCCACTGATTATTCCTGAGTTTCTGAAGACTCCTGTAACCTGTACACCTGCGTCACCTTTTGTTGAGATTATGCCTGAATTTGTTCCGCTACCATAAACTCCAACACCGCTTTCAACACTAATTGTACCGGTATTTGTTATACTTCCATCCACACCCTTACCGCTTAATACCGTAATTGTACCCTCATTTACGGCTGTACCTTTAACGCCAACACCGGCTTGAACATTTATCTCACCACCATTTAAGACATATCCGTCCACACCATATGCATCTGCAGAATTAACATTTATAAAACCAGTATTTGTGGCATCTCCCTTGATACCAATCGCATTTTCCCCTGTTACATTAATCTTACCTGCATTACCGGTACTTTCATATCCTGCAGAACTTTTAATACCAATACTATTTGCCGAAACATTTATTATACCTTCACTGCCATTCCCTACTACTGAATCTGTATCAATACCGACAGCCTGATCTTGAACAGTAATTAATCCTGAATTTACAAAATGAGCACCACTAACAACTTTAGCTCCTGTAGAATTACTTCCAGTAACTTTAATATTACCAGTATTTTCACCATTTGTATATGTTGTCACACTACCGTCTAAAAGATGAATACCAATCCCTTTTGTAACAGTAATATTACCACCGTTTTCAACTAAAGCCAAACCTTCCGCATGCAGACCTTCACCGGCATCAACATAAATATTTGAACCAGCAAAGGTGCCAGCAACAGAATCACTACCTTCTGCAAATATACCTACACTGGAAGAATCCTTAACTGTTATTTTAGCATTACGCATTTCATTGTAAGCAGCACCGCCATCTCTGGCGACCATCGCCTTTGCCCCGCCGGAAACTTCAATTGTACCACGATTATAAACACCTGATCCTTCACCTTCTGCAACAAACAAACGAGATTTTTCTCCGGTGACATAGGCAGTTGAACTCTTTGAAAAATAAGCGTATCCACCACTGGAATCCGTTGTAGCCTTACCTAAAGTATATCCGTCAATAACAATCGGCTTTTCATAATCAAATTCCATTGAAGCGCCATTAGTCATCCAGAAGAAAGTTATATCATCTAATCCGTGAATAAATCCTATTGTTCCTTCTGAATGTAAAGTTGAACTATCCCCATCTAACTGGTAAGCTGTTGTATGATCCGCCAAAAGATTTATCGTACCATAATTCCATGCATTACCATTTTTAATATACATACCAATAGAACCTTCACCCATAACGCTAATAAGCTTGGTTTCGTTTTCTATAGCTGTAGAATGTCCATTAAAAATATTCGCACCGGTCACTGTTGTTGCCATTCCATAATCATAGGTGCCTCTAACGTAAATATTACCATAATTAGTTGCAGAAGCATTATCTTCCGAATCATTAAGCATTCCGATTGAATTCGCTGAATCCACATCAATTGTACCATAATTTTCTATAAAAGCTTCTGCTGTTGCTGTTGAATCAAGCCACATTGCCACATTAAACTGTGAAATATCTTCATCAAACATCTTTAAGCTCATAACACCTTTATTACGAGCAGAACCTTGCTTGGCAACCTGAATACCTGCCGTACCGAAAGTACCACCATAATCAACATTAGAATCATTCGCTGCCCCGATTGTAATAACACCGGTTTCATCATTTACCACATATTGCTTAGTTACCATTTTCTCACCACTAGATAAAATAACTGAAGCTGCCGGCTTAGTTTTTACATTGAAACCTATATCATCTGTAGCACCAACCGGAAAATCAAAATTGGCACTGTTACCCACCTTATATAAAATATCACCGGTATTAATTGCCGTAGAATAATTTCCGCCAAATACTTTTGATTTTGTAGCCTTATTAGAAAGATAAATCGAACCGGTATTTGTTTGTACAACTGAACCGGAAAAAGCATTATATATTGCAGCAGATTCCTCTGAATAAACATTAATTATTCCATTATTAACCAATGAAACTTCTTCTGTGATATCTGATCCTTCAGCATATAAACCTTTATTATTTTTATAGTAGGAATGACCATTTTCAACACCCAAATTAATAACCCCATCGTTAACAATATCACCGCCGGCAAAAGAAGCCATTGCATAAGAATTGCTAACTTGCATATCAATCAAACCATAATTTTTTAGATTTGGAGATTGCCATTTATATAAACCTGTCTGTGCCCCGCTACCTTTAGCTGCTAATAACCCATAAAAAACACCGCCAGAAGTAGCTTCATTAATCATCTGTATAGTGCCGCCTGTATTATTTGATTGACCGTCATAAACAGCCGATTTAGTACCATTAACCAAATCTGCACCATGTACTGAAAGCATACCCGCTGCGACATCGTTACCTGATGTAATGTTTGTTGCCTGCATATCTACAACTATATTTCCTTGATTAAGAGCACTGGCTGATGCATCAGCACGAATACCTATAACTCCTCCATTACCAAGTTTAAGAGCATCTGAAGCAATGTTATATGTTTTTTGATAGGCTAAATAAATATTACCATAATTTTCAAGTAGCATTTTTTCTGCCATTGCCGGATTATTAATTCCGTTTAAAAATCTATCATCAAGATAACTCCCCATTCCAATCAAACTAATGGCTGCATTGGTAGCATTATTATTACCGGCTTGCAAAGCTATATTACCATAATTCTGAGCCATCACAGTGTTAGAGCTTAGATCTGTACCATTATAAAAATCAAATAAGGACATTCCTAACAAAGTTCCGGAATTAGATGGTATTTCCGCTTCTTCCGTTTCTTCTTCCTCTTCTGTACCATTTTCAACGTTATTTTCTATATCATCACCTATATTAATAATAATTGAGCTGCTATTAACCTTTGAACTTTTTGCCATAGAGGTACTGCCGTCTATTTTACCGTAATTGACTATCGAAGCATGAGTATCAGCATACATACCGATTAAAGCATTTCCTTCATCACTACCCTTAAAGACCATACGAATAATACCATCATCGGAAGAACCATCAGTTATCCCAACTTTATCAGCATTAATTGCCTGTGCACCATTACTGGCAACCATTCCGATAGAACCGTTTTTGGCCTCAATAGAAATATTACCATTGTTAGAAGCAACGGAGTTTTTTCCATGAGCCGCCATGGCAATTGCAGCATCACCCAAAGAAATTCGCCCACCTTGAGCATTTTGGAAAGAAGCACCTTGAGTTATTTTGGTATAAGCTTTCAAATACGAATAATTATCCAGCATATTCGGCAAAAACTTAATTGAATTAACAACTTTTCCGGAATTTGAATTACTGCCGTCAACTATATTGGAATCTTTAATGTTCCCTGAATTAATTAATCGTTTATATTTATCAACATATCCGGCTAAACCAATGCCTGTTCCGCCATTAATAATAGTTGAAGATCCACCTCCACCTTCTGAAGAAGACGATGAAGAAGATGAAGATGATTTCTTATGATGTCCGCCGCCGCTACGATTACTCCAAGCATAGATTCCTCCGCCGACAAGAGCCGCTCCCAAAATCCAAGGCCACCAACTATGTTCTTTATTCCAATAATAGCCGGCAGCAGCTTTGCTTTGTGAAACATTGGCAACTGGAGCCACCTTGGAGCTGTTCATAAAAGCTTTATACTGGTCATAAATTCTATATGTACAAGCATGCTTAACATTTGCACCGGCTGATCTAAATGCATTATATGCGGTATAGTCACGACGCTTAATTGCAATACACAGCCCAGTATCACCTTGTTCATTAAGTGTATCAATATAAAGACCACGTTCCACAGCCTCTCGCAATACGTCTCCACGACCAATTGAAGCATAGTGGTACATTTTATTAAAATTTTGCGGAGAAAGTTGCCCGGAATAAGAATATGCATACGTATTATTAACCGCACAAAAGGCGGCTAAAACAATAGCTGAAATATATTTTTCGGCACTAAATTTCATTACAAAACCATAAAAAACAATTGCTTTTGATTGATTCTAGCGCACAGTTTATTAATAAAAGGATAATATCAGCAAAAAATATAACAGATTTTAGAACTAACAAAAAGTTTAATTATAACAAATAGTTAAGCACTCTCACCACTGGCACAACACAAGCCTGTTTACTATATCTTATTCAAAATACCTATCATCATAGGAATCAACTACGTTTGGCCTTGTTTCCGGCTTTCCTTCAACTTCTAACTTTGGGTTAACATAGTTTGTTGAGCCTTTTTCATAAAAATAAAAATCACGACGCAATCTGGTCTGGTCCCTAATGGAAAGGGAATTCCACTCTTGCTCCGTCAGCCCGTATGGATACGTAACTTCTTTACTTGAGCAACCGCAAACAAGCAAAATACCCAATAAAACCACGTATTTTTTCATCAAAAGACTCCTAAATTACAATACGGAAGGGATTATAGGGTATAATATTTCGTTTTTCAAGCAAAATTTATATGTGCAGCAGCTCTTGTATGAAACTTTTAACATACTTTTGGCGCAGATTTTGATAGTCTAAATAATATGCATGTTCCCACACATCTATATTAAACAAAGCCTGAAAACCAAGCGGCAAAG
>JAGCRL010000206.1 GCA_017964705.1 Alphaproteobacteria bacterium | reverse complement strand
ATGAAAATCATCATCAACGTTCTCAACCTCTATCACCGAAACAGGCGCTTCCAAAATCCTCAACCGCGCATTAAATGCCTCTCGAATGTGAAACAAATCCATTTCTGTTTCCAAATCAAAATGTGCCACTTGCCCTAACGCATGCACACCGGCATCTGTCCGTCCGGCACCGAAAACATCTATTTTTTGATGAGAGAATCCTGCAAGCGCTTCTTCTAAATATGACTGAACACTAGCCCCCTCGTCTTGCTTCTGCCAACCGAGGAGGTTCGTTCCGTCATATTCTATAGTGATTTTGTAGCGCATTAAAATTAAGCGGCCTTAGTCGTTTTTATTTCTTCCGGCTTTGTAATCGCACGTTCAAAACCAAGCGCATCTTGAACTTTCCAAATTACACGCAGCGCATTCAAAGCATCAACTCCTGTAATACGCGGTGTAGCCAATCCGTTCACGCAAGCCACAAAGTGAGATAACTCTGCTTGTAAAGGTTGGTTTGTCGGAATAAACAACTGCTCCACACTACCTTTCAAGCCATAGTTCATCCACTCCGGAATTTCTTCTTGGTTAACATACGGCATACGCCCTTGAGAATGAACATTGATACTTTGATTGATAAAGTCCATATCAATATAGTTTGTATCTGTGGTCACGGTTAAAGTGCGGACACGGGCTTGGGTAATACGGCTGGCGGTAATATTTGCGGTTGCACCATTTTCAAATTCAAGAAGAGCCGTAATATAATTCTTACCGCTTATATTATCAGGGGTTTTCACAGCAGCGGCTTGAACATTTACCACCGGAGATTTAACTAAAGATTGAATAACTTCCACATCATGAATCATCAAATCCATTGCAACATCAACGTCAGTAATACGACCAGATGCCGCAGACATACGCTGCGCGGTTAATGAACGAATCTTTGACGTATCAGATAAAATTTTGCCCATTTGCTCAACAGCCGGATTAAAGCGCTCAATATGTCCGACTAATAAGGTTACATTATTCTTTTGGGCAGCATTAATTAAACGATAGCATTCTTCTTCCGTTGTAGCTAAAGGCTTTTCAATCATACAATGAATGCCTTTGTTTAAGAAAAATTCGCCTACTTCACAGTGTGCGACAGATGTTGTTACAACGCTGACAGCATCAACCTTATGAGCAACTTCTTCCAAAGATGAAAAAGCTTTAATATTAAACATTTCTGCAGCTTTTTGTGCAGATTCTGCAAAAATATCATATACGCCGACTAATTCAACGCCCGGTAATGATTTGTAGGTTCTTAAATGGTTTTTACCCATCATTCCGGCGCCGATAACAGCAACTTTAAGTAAATTAGACATACTAAACCCCTTTAAATGTGTCATTTACTTTTTAGTTATCACTTATTTTTTAGAAAATCTTCTAACAAGTTGTTACATTTTGTTACAAAATTAAGTTATTGATTTTATATATTATTTTTATAAACTTTATACATAATATAACAAAACAGGCTCTACCTTATGGTAGAACCTGTTTTGTTTTTGTCGTGGCTTTGTTGTTGGCTTAGTACTTGAACCATGGCTCAACTTCTTTGGCCTTTGTCCAGATTTCATCACAGAAAGCGGCAAGCTCTGGTTGCATGGCTTCTCGCGGGTTCCAAAACACCCTGCCTTCAGCCAGTTTTTTTGCTTCCTTTATGAGGCTTTTGGGCATGATACCCAGAATTTCGGTCGATGGACCTCCATAACCTCGTCCATTGTCATAGAACTTTCCATAGACTCTCACCTCGCCGTTTTTTGGATTTAATTCAATGAAGGCGGCGGCGTTAGACCACTTCTTCCGAGCTACTAAAATTGTTTCCATAATACTTAAAATTTGTTAATAAATATATTTGTTGGCAATATAAATATATCACATTTTAAGATTGTCGTCAATTATTTTCCACCTATTGTCAGACCATCAACCCATATTGTCGGTGAGCTAACTCCATAAGGAGAGAACTCCAAATCATCTGCAATCAACTTACTATCCTTAAGCATTTGATAATAATTACCGGCAACGGTAAATTGTTCTAATGGACGACCAATTTTTCCGTTTTCAATTAAAAAACCACTTGCACTAAAAGAGAAATCACCTGAACTATTAGAGCGTATGCCGTCTGTAAATCCTACTTCATAGTCAACATATATTCCATTTTCTACGGTTTTCAGTAATTCTTCTTTGGATATATTTCCTTTTTCCATATATAAATTTCTTAAGGTTGAACCATGTGGCGAATCTGCATCATTTCCGGTCGGTTTAACACCCGCTTTATGTGCTGTCTTTAAGCTATATAAATATGTTTTTAGTACCCCCTTGGATATCAGCTCTTTTTTATAAGTCGGAACACCTTCATTATCAAACGCAGAAGTGCTATATCCTCCTTTTTGTAATGGGTCTTCTATTATTGTGACTATTGGAGATGCAACAACTTCACCTAATTTTTCAGCAAACTGTGAATGTTTTTTATCAATCGAATATGCTGAAGTGCAATATCCTAAATAATCTAAAATACTAATCAAACTTTCCGGAGCAAATACAACTTTGGCCGGTCCGCTTTTAGGTTTTATCCCATGTAAATGTTTCACTGCTTTTTTAACTGCTTTCTGTGCTATATATGATGGCTCGAAATCTTTTTCTTTATCAAAAACAATTTTTTCATAGTTGCTCTTTGTATCGTTCCCATCTTTTGCTATAACAAAAACACTGCAAAAATCCTTTTCATTCTCTTTGTGAAGGTTAATCCCTAATGAGTTTTTTATAATTTGTTTTAGCTTATTTTTCTGAAAGGTTATTTTAGGATTGGGTAAAATTCTTTTATCTGCTTTAAGTATTTCTTGTTCAACATCTTTCATAAATTCTATCGGATTTAATTTTGCTATTTTATTCGGCATCGGACGGTAAGGTTCAACAGTGGCATATACTCCTTTACCATCATAAAAGAAATTTTCTTCCGTTTCATCTATCAGTCTAGCATTTTCCATAGCATAATTAATAATTTCAGAAATGGCTTTTTCATCTAAATTGCGACTATAACAGCTACCTATTTTGCCATCTTTTTTTAGCATAATCGCTATCACTTGATTTTCTGTATTCGTTTTTTGTTCGAGCTTTCCTTGCAGAAGTTTCCAATTTTGAGTTTCTTTATAATTATAAATTATTTGGAATTCATCGGCACCTGATTTTTGTGCTTCTCCATACAGCTTATCCAAATATTCTTCTATTTTCATTATTTCTGCCCTCCTACAGTCAGTCCCTGCACTCTAATTGTCGGTTGTCCGACCGTTATGGGAATCGTGCCGGATATTGAGCCGCAATATCCCGGTCCGTAAAGCATATCATTTCCTACCATATCAATATTTAATAAAATATCTTGCCCACGCCCTATTAATTTGACACCTTTAAGCTGTTGTGTGATTTTACCTTTTTCAATTAGAAATGCCTCATCCACCGTAAAATTAAACTCTCCTGTTGCCGGATTAACGCAACCGGCACCTATGGCTTTGGCATATATCCCATATGGTGTTGAATCTATAATTTCTTCTTTTGTTGATTTACCATTTAGAATCATTGTATTACTCATACGAGATGTAGGAATAAATGTATAATCCTGTCGCCGTGCAGAACCATTAGAAGGCATTCCCATACGGCGACCATTGAATTTATCTATCATATAATTTTTCAAAATTCCATTTTCTATTAAAACTTTGCGCTGCGTTAGAGTTCCCTCATCATCAATATTTATAGAACCCCATGCATGCGGTATTGTTGCATCGTCTATTGCCGTCACAACGTCAGAGGCAATTCTTTGCCCTAATTTATCGGAAAATACTGACCTTTTGGGTGCTATCGATGTTGCCTCTAAGCTATGTCCGCAAGCTTCATGAAAAATTATACCTCCCCAGTTATTAGCAATAACAACCGGCATTACTCCACTCGGACAAGCAACCGCATTTAATTTATTTACTGCCCGATGTACTATTTTTTCTGCTATCTCTTCTAAATTATAAGAAGAAAAAATTTCACTTCCTATTAGTCCCCCCGAATTAAAATCTACAACATCAGCTGTTTTATCATCTTTTT
>JAGCRL010000205.1 GCA_017964705.1 Alphaproteobacteria bacterium | reverse complement strand
TTATCCTGAAGAATTTGAACAACTTGATGCCCACAAGAATTTGAAGAAGGAAATTCTTTCATACGCCCGAAAATAGCTTTGTTCCAACTTCTCAAACAACTCTCTATTACCAATAAAAAACCACCCGTAAAGGGTGGTTTAAATTTTTGCTCGCATACCCACTTTTAAAAGGGAAAACCTAATAAATTTACGCAGGTAGCGCTATTACTGGTTGCGGGAGAAGGATTTGAACCAACGACCTTCAGGTTATGAGCCTGACGAGCTACCGGGCTGCTCTATCCCGCGATAAAAATAACAAAGGCATATATAGACGTGAAAAAAATAATTGTCAATAATATTTTTTAATCTTTTGCATAAAAAAAAATTAAAGTTAAGATTTATCATCATGAAGATATCTCAATAGGTACAAGTATGAAGACAAATCTAACACACAAAGACAGTGAAATCAATTACAATCCAGAACGCAAATTAGGCATTGTAGCCGGGGGAGGAAACCTTCCCAAACAGCTCATTGACTGGTGTAAAGAACATCACCGCCCATATTTTGCTCTAGCTATTCAAGGTAATGCAGATAAAGAATACTTTACCAAAGAAATAGCTCATGAGTGGGTAAGGATCGGGCAGGCCGGCACAGGCTTTAAGCACTTAAAAGAAGAGAATGTAAAAGAAATTGTTTTAATTGGTACCATTAAACGTCCGACATTAGCCGAGTTGGTTCCTGATGTTCGTACCGCTGCTTTTTTTGCTAGGTTAGGAGTAAAGTCATTAGGAGATGATGGAATATTACGCGCTTTGGTTAAAGAAATAGAATCAGAGGGCATGAAGGTTGTCGGTATTCAAGAAGTTTTACCAGATTTACTGGTCAAAGAAGGCATATTAACCAAAAAAAAGCCGGATAATGAAGATGAAGAAGATATCCGTCGCGGTGTAGAAGCCGCCACAATGTTGGGACGCTTGGATATCGGACAAAGCGTAGTTGTTCAGCAAGGTCTCGTGTTGGGAATGGAAGGAATAGAAGGAACAGATAAATTAATTTTGCGTTGTGCAGACTATAAACGCAAAGGTAAAGCGCCGATTTTGGTGAAATTACGCAAACCCCAACAAGATTTAAGGTTGGATTTACCGACAATAGGCATAAACACAATCGAAAACGCCCATCAAAGTGGCTTAAAAGGCTTGGCTGTTCATGCCGGTAATACACTGATTGTAGATGAACCGGAGGTTATAAAGTTAGCCAATAAATATGGTATTTTTATCAAAGGAATTGTTCCAATGGAGTATAGCCAATGCTAGTTTATTTAATAGCCGGAGAGCCGTCGGGAGATATGTTAGGTGCCCGTCTGATGCGTGCATTAAAAGAACTGCATCCAGATATAAAATTTGCCGGAGTAGGTGGCGATAATATGGAAAAAGAGGGCTTAACCTCTCTTTTTGATATAACCGACTTAGCTGTAATGGGGTTAGTAGAAGTTATTCCGAGCATTCCTAAGATATTAAAACGAATTAAAGAAACAGTAAACAGCATTATAACTCAAAAGCCTGACGTAGTTATAACCATTGATAGTTGGAGCTTTTCTGCTCGCATACATAAAGCCCTGCGCAAAAAAAAGCTGAATATATTACAAATGCATTATGTTGCGCCGCAAGTATGGGCTTGGAAAAAACGTCGTGCCAAGACTATGTATAAATACATAGACCACTTGTTGACCTTATTTCCTAACGAACCGGATTATTTTACGCCCCATCATCTTCCGACAGATTTTGTCGGGCATCCCGTAATAGAAAGCTCGATGATAAAGGCAGATCCTCAGAATTTTATCAATAAGTATCAAATTCCTGCAGATAAAAAGATTATTTTATTATTGCCGGGCTCTCGCCACAATGAAGTTGCAAGGTTACTGCCGATATTTTTAGAAGTAGCAACGGAATTAAAGGCCAGACATCCGGAATTGTTTTTTGTTCTGCCAACAGTAAAAACAGTAGAAAATCATGTTCAACAGATAATCCGCGAAAATGGTAGTGATATTTTAGTAATTAACACTCAAGAAGACCGTTATGCCGCTGCTCGTGCAGCTGTCGCGGCAATTGCCGCCTCTGGTACGGTTGCTTTAGAGTTAGCCATTGTAGATGTTCCGCATCTAATAGCATATAAAGTTCCGCCACTAACCGCCTGGCTAGTTCGTCATCTGATTGAAATTGAATACGCAAACCTAACAAATTTATTGTTAAATCAATTAGTTGTACCTGAATTGTTACAAGAAAATTGCACAAAAGAAAAATTATTGGAAACAGCCGAGCAATTGCTTGATAAAAACTCAAAATTATATCAAAAACAAATTGTTGAATTTGAAAATTTACGTAAAACTTTAGGATTTGGCAAAGAAAGCCCGAGTAAACGTGCCGCAGAAATTATCTTGAATAAAATAAAAGGAAACAGCAGAAAGTGAAATGGTGGTTAAAAAAACAGCTGTTACGCTTAAAACTTTATATCGCGGAAAATTATCAAAATGAAGCGGAAAGCTTAGTCATCTGGTATGCGGTTTGTTATGCTATGGGAGCCGCTGTTTATCTGGTCCTCCCATGGGAAATATCCGTCTGGGTAATTATTCTCTATCTGGAAATTATTTTACTTTTGCTATACTTAACTCATCGCCATGATGCTGTTTTCAAAAGTCTGACATATATAGCCGTGTTTATCTTAGGCTTAAGTGTTGCCAAAGCAGATGCCCTATACCGTCAAAGTAAAATGGAAACAACTTTGCCCAAAGTTAACTACATATATGGACATATAGAAGACATAGAACATAATAATAGCGGTAACATTCGCATAACTCTTCGTGGTGTAGATAATTTTGAACGAGATTTAAAAGGCTTATTTCGTATCAGTACCAGACAAAACAAATATTGGTTAAAACAAGATGCCTGCATAGAAACAGTTGTCCAAATGCCTCATAATTATACCGTCAATCCGTTGGGAAATTACGATTATGAACGAGCATTATTTTATCAGGGAGTTAGTGCGGCAGGATATACAATCAGCCCCATATTTAAATCTGATTGTAAACATAATGCGTCATATATAAAAAATAAAATAAACAGTTTAAGAAGCAATATTGCAGAAATAATCGATCACAATACCTCAACAGATCAGGGAAGCATTATTAAAGCCTTAACAATCGGTGATAAAAAATCAATTACGTCACAACAAGCCACAAATTACAGAATAGCCGGTTTAGCTCATATATTAGCTATTTCCGGCATGCATATGGGTATGATAGCCTTATTAATATTTTTCTTAATCAGGATTATTTTATTACCATTTAGTTTTGGTGAACATGATTGGCGCAAACCATCTGCAATTATAGCTTTATTAAGCACTCTCGGATATTTTATGATATCCGGTCAAAGTATCTCTTGTATCAGAGCTTTTATAATGACATCTCTAATCTTAATCGCGATATTATTCAATCGTCGCGCTATATCATTAAGATTGTGGGCATTAGCAATATTAATTGTTGTTACATTTATGCCATATGCTGTCATATCGCCTGGTTTTTTAATGTCATTTGGTGCCGTATTAGGCCTAATAGCATTTTATGATAAAAAGAAAAGTAACATTCATTCTTGGTATAAATCTCGTCATTTACTTGGTAAAATAAGTGTGTATATAATTGGAATTGTCATAGCTGATGCAATTGCCAGTTTAATGACTTTGCCTTATACGCTATACTACTTCCACCAAATATCGGTATATACTACATTAGGTAATTTTTTTGCAGGTCCGTTGGTTGCTTTTTGGATTATGCCGACATTATTATTGTTTTTAATAAGTATTCCGTTGGGATTAGCAACATACACCTTAAAACCTCTCAGTTGGGGAATAGATATACTAAATAAAATTGCGGAATTGGTATCCTCTTTAGCCGGAGCCGATAGCGGAACAAATTTACCGCAAATGTCGGATATAAGCATTGTTTTAATTACTCTTGGTTTGTTATGGTTATGTATATGGCAACAAAAATGGCGCTACTGGGGATTTGCCTTAATTATAATAGGTTTCTTTATATTTAGTCACGCTCCAAAAGCAGATTTTGTGTTTGATGAAGGAGGAAAAACATTTGCCTGTCGGGCAGATGATGGCAAATTACATTCCA
>JAGCRL010000204.1 GCA_017964705.1 Alphaproteobacteria bacterium | reverse complement strand
GTTTCAAAGACTAGATGATGAACAGAACGTATATCACGCTTGCCGTCTTTCCATAGGTCAACAAGCCAATAAACGCTCCGCTTCCATTGTTTCATAATGCGTTCTTTTTGGTGTCGCAAACACTCTTTTCCGTGCAATATAATTTTGTGCTTGCGTTCGAGAGATTTTACTCGACCGATGTTAGATACCTGATACAATCCCTCATATCCTTTAATATCCTTCCATACCTCTGTCATTTTTTACCTCCCATATTGTTAATTGTTTACAATTCGTTTGCTTTTGTTTCTTTTTCGGTAACATATCCCGTAAATAGTCCTCAAGCCCTTTGTTTTGGATGACTTTAACGCTGTGTTCCTTAAACTGAGCTTTTATTTCGTAATATGTCTGCGTTAAATCTCCGTCATGGCTGTCATAATCCTCTTTGCCCTCGACAAGTGTATAATGTGTCCACTTGCCGTCGACCCGCATAAGGTAGACTTGCCGGAAACGTGATTTCATAGCATCCTGTTCTTGCTCTTTAGCAGAATAATCAGAAAAATCAAACCGTGGTTGTTTCATTGTGTGTCATTTACTCCCTTCGAATCTATACAGAATCAGTTTAATGTATTGATTTTGCATAACAATTATGTGTCATTGCTATTTGACCGAATCGGTCATCTCTGCGTTTCTTTCAATACAGCGTTATACTTGGTTTTATACTCGTTAAAGCAAGCGTAAATCTGCCTATTCGTCTTAACTGTCCTATGGCAATAAATTGGCTGTAACGGGTAGTATTTATACTGAACCTTAGTCTGCACGCAACTGCTTAAGAATATAGTCAGCAGGCACAACATCAAGATTGTCAACATTCGTGTCATCGTTTAATTCCTTGTTAAATTCCTCTGCCTTTGCCGCAGATTCCGCATATACTTCATTTATACGCTGATATTCCGCCATATTTGCTTGCAGAACAGCGATTCGGTCGTTTGCGGCAGATAATTGCTCGGAAAGTTTATTGCTTTTGTACGCTAAAAAAAACAGTCCTACAAGCAATATGATTAAACTAATCGACAGGATTCTCGTCAACATCTTTCGGTGCCTCGATTTCGGTGTAATCTTCTTGCTTGCGTCCGTCCTCTAAAGATACAGAGCCGTAGCAAAGTTTAGTTACCTTGTGTTGCAATAAATAACCGTCATCTGCATAGAGTATCGGGGTTAATTTACCTGTGTACATTTCTTCTTTGATATACATTGTTAATCTCCTTAACTGTTAGGAATTTCAAAAACTGGCTGAACTGAAACACCACTAGATGTATCTTTACTAACAGACAAAATCTCGCCTGTATTTTTATAAAACCATGCTTTCGAGGTATTAAACTGGTCTGATGACCATGTTAAGTATCTAGTACTGCCAAAGAAAGAACTCCAATGTTTCATCAAATCAATAACTTCTTGTGCATTTGGTAACTGACCATAATAAGTCACACCATCAATTACAAATGATATACTTCTGCACCAACTACAAGCTGAACTCGATAGATTATATGCTGAACAAAAATCCAAAATTTTTTGCGTATTTGATGTTGCAGTATTTTTAGATTCCCAAAGGTTTGTATTTACTCCGTATTCTGGTAAATTTGTAACTGAACCAGTTGCTGACATCCATTGTTTATTCCAAGCATAATAATTATTTGGGTCAGCTGCAACAACAGCGTATTCAATATCATTTGCGTCTGTAAAAAATCCTACAACCTTTCCAACGAATGTATTATTATCAGAATAAACCGACTCTAATAGTTGATATTTACCACCTCCGCCGCCACTTCCCTCGTACGTTCCTGTCGTATTCAAAATAACAACATCCTTTTTTATATTTTCCGGCAAAATGTTTGCGTCAATGCTCGCTGTTACAGCACCAACCGAGATTGTGCCGTTGCCTGAATATCCGCTGTTTACGTTTAACGTTTGTGCTGATGTTGACGGCGTAACACTTCTTGCCTCGTTATTCGGTGTAACTGTAATTGACGTAATGCCATTTTTACCACTTGACGGCGTGAAAGTATTGCCTGCGGTTGAAGTAATAGACACCGACCGAGTTTCGCCGTTCAAAACCGTTGCCGAGCCATTTACGCCCAATATACTAACACCACTTACGATATTTCCGGCACTTATGTTCGAGTCGATACTTGCCGTTACTGCCGCAACATTAACCGGACTATAACCGTCAGTTCCGCTAGGTGCGGTTATCGTCTGCGCTGAGGTTGACGGCGTGATTGAAAGACTATCAATAACGGCGGCTTGTTGAGGAATATTGCTAATTGCCGTTGCATAGGTCGTAATATCGCCACTCGGTGTTTGTCCTTTTGCAATGACCGCCGTTTTAATATCATTAAGGCTGTCGTTAATTGTATCTAATTTATCAAGAGTTGTTGTCATACGTTCCCCCTATAATATCATCTAAATCGCTACTGTACTCACTTTGCATAATAATCGGCAGGCTTGAATAATTACCTGATATTATCATATCGAGATAAGCGTCCATATTAACATTTGCGGATAATTCCGTTAATGCCTGCGTAACGACTTTATTTTGGACGGGATTTTCACTTGTTAAAGATAAAGCATTATCAACCGTACCACCGCCCAAATTATCAATAATCTCGTTAATCTTATCAATAACGTCTAAAGGTTTTACTGGATTTGTTATTTTATCAACCATAGCATTATCCTATAATAACAGCCTTATAAGTACCTGCTGTAATTGTGTTTTCGGAATTGATTTTAATTGTTATTGTACTTGAAGTAGCCGCTGAATTTACAATATATTTCTCACCTGTTGAGGCAAAATAAACCCGTATATCAACATCTGCTGTTTCAAGGGTGTTTGTTATTGTCCAAGTGCAAACACCGCCACTAGGTGATAAAGTAGGGTTTGCTGCAGTTATCTTTTTAGTAACAGTTGTTAATTCAGTTTTAATATCTGCAATATCACTTGTATTAGTTCCAATCTGCGTACGTTGTGCGGATGTAACAAATTTATTTGCATTGTTTGTATCATCAACTAAATCAGAACTTAATTTATTACTTGATGTGATTTCAGATTGCAACCCTGCCACCAAAGCACCGACCGGAATATCAACTGTCGTACCGTTTTGGAGAGTTAAAACAATTTTTTGATTCGTTGCGTCATAACTACCGCTAACAACTACACTCTCAACAGGGAAGTCAACGACTTTAGAACTTAAAACATTACCGTCTTGGTCTTTTAACGTTATAGTCAATTTATAATCGGTTTCGTTGAGATTCAAGTCAATAGTATAACCGTATTTAGTAGAACTCGGCAACGCATTAACATCACCTGCATTTGTAGGAACTAAAATATTTGCTGTAACGTTAGTGTTTGCATTTGCAGTAAACGTTTGAACATCTGTACCATTTCGCTGAATTGTTAATGTGGCATTATTAACCGTTGGTAAATCCGTCTTTTTAGCAACTGTATTATCGACCGAAATCTCAGTTCCGTTAATATCAATACCATCTCCACCGGAATAAATACGGCCCTGAGAACCCATATCAACAGCATTTTCACCGTTATAAAACTTAAACGTGTGTTCGACAGTATCATACCAAAATTGAGATTCTCTAACATCAGCAGGCATATTGGCAAGGTTTTGCCCTTTGACGTTTTGAATTTCATTACCTTCTAAATCTAAATTTACACCTACACTTGTTTTTTGCATTTCAAAACTCCTTAATTTAAATATGCCTCACCGGTTCTTGCACCGTTCATTCTAACAATAACTGTATTATCATCAACCCATTCCGTAGCACCTTTAAATTCTTTACCTGTGCTATCCACCGTAACAACGTTTGGTCTTTTACCGAGATTATGATTTATAACCCACGTATCACTAGCGATTCCTTGTTCGAAAACGAATTGTTTATCTGCTGTCGACAGAGCTTCTAATAATCCAGTTATTGCGCCAATAGTATGTTGGTCGGGCAAATCACGACCGCTCAAATCTGCGTGTGATAATCCGCCGACTTCTATTTCTGTCGCTTGTGTTTCCGAAACTACACCAAATTGCGTTTCCTGCTCATCGCTTGTAACTTCTATCGGTGTAGTATCGTTAATAAACCGAACTTCAACCATTTACACTGCCCTCTGCTCGTTTAGGAAGTACAACAATTTTCGTAATATCTTCTGCTTCTCCGTCCTTAATAATGGTCGTATCTTCATAACCATTTTTCTTACGTTTAATTGCCCAACCGTAGGTCATTGATTTTTTTCCCTGTGGTACAACTAGTTTATCAGACTCGTCTGCAGGCACATATATCTTATCCACCCCGTTCTCTTTTGTACTTTGAACTTCAAGCAAAATCTCTTGAGTATCAATATTAAAAACAGCATAATACGCTTCCCAATCTGCAGGGATTCCGGTAACTGTAAACCCATAGGAATCACCACGAAAAGTCTCTTGTCTGCCAGTTTTATCGTCCATTTTAAACATTATATTATCTCCTTTGGCGGATTAGGTACCCAAACACCTGTTTTAATTGCATAAGCGTTACGTTTTGCGCGGATGCCGACATCTTTAGCATATTTACTTTGCATAACGTTTTTGGCCGCTTTTTCATAATATCCTTGAGCTAAAAAATTAAGAGTATTTTTAAAACTGAGTAAACCGTTATTACCGCCTTTTTTACCTATACCCATGTTAAAACACATATCTATTAAAGCAAATTGGCGGTCGACCGTAAGGTCGTGCCACCATGGTAATTCTCTATCTAAATCTGCACGTACTTTTTTAAGGTCGTTTTTGCAGAGATATATTGCTTGGTCGTTGCTGATAAATTTTGACCGACAATCGTGGCCTATATAACATAATTCTTCCTCAGTTAAAGGATTGTCGTCAAGATTATGACCGATACCAATAGTTAATTTATGTTTAGTGTCATAATAACTTTTAAGTCTACAGCCTTCATTCAACATCAAACGTTCAATGACAGTCGTATCATCAATCACAGGTTTCATGTTTTCCCTCTTAAATAATCTTGTAAACCAATTCATTTTAACCACCAAATATTGTTTTTAATTCTGACAGATGATTACTGCCCGCAATAATCATCAATAACACAATTAAGAAAAGCCAAAAATATTTGCTATCAATCAGTTTGGATTTTATCTTGTTATTTTCAAGCAATATATCAATACCGCCTTTAATCTCTGCTAACTTGATTTGCATACCGTTAACGTCTTTTCGCACATCGTTCACATCTACCTTGAGTTCTTGGATTTCTTTTTTCATTTCAGCGTAATCCTCTGATTGTGCTTCGGCGAGTTTTAATTGTGCGGCTGTCATTCCGCCTTTTTTAGCTGTATTTTTTATCGTATCTAAAACAACCGCTTGCTTGCACATATTTAAAACCTTTCTTTTCATATCTTGCACTCCTTTTATAAAAAAGTCAAGGCGGTTTTTAATACCGCCTTTCATTTTAATCGCGCATTGCTTTATAATATCTTTTAGCTTTTCCTTCAGGCGCGTCTTTATCGTCCATAAAGTCTTTAGCTAAACCAATATAAGTTTCATCCGACCGCCCTGATTTATAATAATCAGAGTAAATCATATTAAGCACGTAATACCAATCAGCTTCGTTAAAATCACCATCCATAACTTTCATTGTGGTTTCGTAATTCCAATGTTCACCTGTCGTTCCATCTTTGTTACTCATCCTTGAAACAACATATTCAGCCGTCTCTTTGGTAAAATGAGGATTGACAATCAAATCCACCTTCATTAAAAATTTATCCACAAGCTCTGGATTCGACATTTTAACTTTTTCAACGAACCAGTTGATTTTATGCGTTAACATATTCATATCGTCATCTGACAATCCATGTATGTATTCGTTAATCAAGTCTTTAAAAGTCATCTTAACTAACTCCCTGCACTGTCAGCACTTGTGGAAGCTGTAGCCACACCTGTTAACGCTGTATTACTGTAAGCATTGAGTAAAGTTAAATGCGGTGTTGCAGATTCTATATATCTGCCGACATAACATTTTCTCGTACACAACCTATCTGTGGTTATCGGATAACCCCATCTATCCCAAATAGGTACCGCTGTACCATTAATTGTTATAGTATAATCAACCGGCACACCGGCAATAACGCTGTCAGGGTTAATGGTAAGTATTAAACAAAACTTATCAAAGTTTCCGACGTTATTCGGGTTGGTAACAGTTAACACACCGGCAGCAGTTAAAGCAGTTGTGGTATGCTTATACGGGCAATTACAATTACAAGTCATTTTTTCTACTCCTAAAAAAATCAGGCGGCGCGGTTAAACGCCGCCGAGTTATCAACAATTAGCCGTTAAATCCACAGCCACAACCGCCGCAGTTGCAGAACGGTGACGGACCAGCATTATAAGTCCAACCGTTAGGGTATCTCACCACATTGGACATTTGGTTTGCCAACCGTAAATCAGCCACCTGCGACTCAAGAGCAGAGATTTTATTCTGTGCCAAAGCATCAAGAATTTTCTGACTTTGAGCGTTACTGTTAGCGATAATAGCGTTAGTATTCAGTAAAGCGTCATAGCGGTTTTGCGCTGTCGTTTCCTGAATTAACATTTTAGTATCGCAGCAACACTGAGATTGATTTGCAATACCTGCCTGCACTTGCGAAGAAACTCCGTAAATGTCACGCGCTAATTCACTATACTTGTCATTGAGTGCGTTTAATGTATCGTGAAACGTTTGATTTGTTGCGGCCACAGATTGAGCTGTACCGGCATTTACAGCGGCTAAAATTTCACGCTGATTTGCCATAGAGTTCTGATTATCGAATCCTCTTTGTACTTCGTTAGAAGTTGCCAAGTTTTCATAACCAATAGCGTTAGCAAAACCATTGTTACCCCAACCGAAACCACCGTTTCCGCCCATTAACACGATTAAAAAAAGAATAGTCAGCCAAGAGCCACCCATTCCGCCAAAGCCTCCGTTACCACCCATTGCAGCGGCAATATCGGCCAAGCTATAGCCATTTCCTTCAGCCATAGTATTTCTCCTTAAATAAAAGTTAAACCAAGTCACTCACTTCTATGAGGAATATTCAAACCGAGTTCTTTCGCTTGTTGCTCGGTGATAATAATAGCGTTAGTGTCAAATTTTGTTGACTTAGCCATGTTCATAATTGTCTGAAACTGCTCTTGAGGATTTTTACCGGACATCATCTGGTTGAATATTTGCATTTGAGGCATAGTATTGAGCCTGTTGCTGAGTAGGTTGTTGATTAGCATATTTACCAAACCGTTCATTGTTTTT
>JAGCRL010000203.1 GCA_017964705.1 Alphaproteobacteria bacterium | reverse complement strand
AGATGTTGATACATTCTCTCGTTACAGAATCGTTGATCCACTTGTTTTTTATAAAACCGTTCGTGATTACTATCAGGCACAGAATCGTCTGCAAGAAATTGTTAACTCCTCTGCTCGTAATGTATTAGCAACGTTTACATTAATCGAATTGTTATCTGATAAGCGTACGGAAATTATGAGAAAAATAAGTGAAGCAGTTAAGAGAGATGCTGCACAAATCGGTGTGGAGGTTGCTGATGTTAGAATCCGCAGAGCCGATCTACCTATTCAGCTTTCTCAAGCTATTAATGAACGTATGAAAACAGAACGTATTCGTGAAGCAAAAGGTTATCGTGCGGCCGGAGAAAAGCATGCCCAAGAAATTCGCGCAACAGCAGATAAGCAAGCAACTATTACTATTACAACAGCAGAAAAGGAAGCTCAAAAAATAAAAGGTGAAGGTGATAAGATTGCAACAGAAATATGGACTAATGCAACCAATTCTGATCCTGATTTTTATGCTTTTTATCGTTCGCTAGAAGCATATCGCAATTCATTTGATGGTGATACATCTTTGGTTCTGGCACCAGAAGGAGAGTTTTTTAGCTATTTTGGGAAAGCTTTAAAATAAGGTTTTAACATGCGTTATTTTTTGATTTTACTTGGTTTTTTTATATCTGCACATCACGCTATGGCCGTGGAATCTTATGCGGATTTGGTTGAGCGTCTTATACCTTCTGTTGTTAATATTTCTACCGAAAATACTATTATTGATGAAACCGAGAAAGTCGATAATTTAATGCTTAATCCGGAATTAAAGGGAAGAGAATCTTTAGGGTCTGGCTTTTTTATCAGGAGAGATGGTTATATTCTGACAAATTATCATGTTGTTAAAGAAGCAAAGACTGTTTCCGTTATTACAAATGACGGAAAAAATTATGCAGCTAAAATTATTGGAAGTGATGTTGCTAGCGATTTGACTGTTTTAAAAATTGATATACAAAAAGATGCAAAAGAAGAGTTTCAACCGATAAATTTCGGAAATGCCGATGTCTCTAGAATTGGGGATATTGTTTTGACTTTTGGTAATCCTTATGGTCTTGGAGCCAGTGTTTCTCAAGGGATTATTTCTGCAAAATCCAGATCTATCGGATTAGGTGAACAGCAATATATTCAGACAGATGCAGCTATTAATCAAGGTAACTCTGGTGGACCGATGTTTAATTTGGATGGAGAAGTTATTGGTATTAATACTGCTGTTTTTAAAATGAATGGAGCTACCGGTGTTGGCTTTGCTTTGCCTTCTAATATTGCTAACTGGATTTCCACCCAACTTATTAGTTACGGAAAAGTCAAAAGAGGGTGGATTGGTATTAATGTAGCGGCCGGTATAGATAAGTATACCGGTAAATCCGGATTTGTTATTACTGAAATTGATGAGGAATCAAATGCCTATAAAGATGGTCTGCGTGTAGGTGATATCATTATTGCTTATAATGATAAAGTTGCAAGTGATATCAATGCTTTTGCGATATTTACAGAAACGATGGAACCTGGACAAACTTTGCGTTTAAAAATATTAAGTTTAGGAGAAGAAATTAAAAAAACCATACATGTTCAAGATATGCCTTCGCATACATTAAAAGATGTTACTAATAAAGCTCTTGAAGAAACAGCAAAATATTATCATCAGGATGCTGATAATGATGTATTTTATGTTTCTGAGTTAAATATTGCTGTTAAAGAAGCAAAACCGCGTGGGTTGATGATTGTTAAAATGGAAAGAAAATCTCCGCTTTCAGATAAAGGTATTAAAGAAGGCGATGTTATTCTGGAAGCTGATAGAGCTGAGGTTTATAGTGTGGACAATCTGCTAGAAAATATTAGAAATGCCATTGTTGATGATTTTCGCCCAATTTCTTTATTGATACAAAGTTTAGACAATACATTTTATGTAGATGTAAAGGTTTTGGCAGAAGATGACTAGAATAGATTTTTATCATTTGCAGCGT
>JAGCRL010000202.1 GCA_017964705.1 Alphaproteobacteria bacterium | reverse complement strand
TTTCTTCTCGAGTTATTGAGGAACCGCTATTCCATTTATCACCTAAAAGCCGCCAATGTTCTTTTAAGAAAATATCAAAATGCCAATTAACCAACAAAGCAACTCTTATGCCATCAATAAAGATGACACTCCACAGACATCCTATGGTTAGAGTTTTTAGTATAATCAGCAATGGTTTCAATTGTTTCTCCAATTTTTTATTTTTTATTATATATATTGATTAGTTAACAAGTGATTATTGATTTTCATTTTCTCCTATTTTTGCTGAAATTTGTTTTCTAAGTTCTTTAGCTGTATGAGAGGACGGATTTTTTTTGCTTTCTTCCTGCATTTTATCCGCTATTATTTCTTCTAAAGATCGGTCTTTTCCTCTTAAATTTTTAATGGCAACTCGCTCTATTTCCAAGGTTTCCGGCTTTGTTATGGAATGATATATTTTCTTTATCGGCCATAATATTATATTTAACAAGCCTTTTTTATAGACTTTGTAGCTGCAAATCCCCCACATAAAAGGAAAGGTTAATAAACAAAGACCAAACATACAATCTTTAAAAGAATTGAATGTTCCACCGCTATTCCAGTATTGTTCCATTAATTGGTATGAATGTTTATCTGTTATATCAAATTTCCACAAAAACAGAATTATTATTCTATATAAGAATATCAGTACTAATAACACTATTATGCTATCAACACAAAATTTAAATAATTTTTTGACCTTTTTCATTATTACTATCTCGATGAATGATCTTTAAATATTGCAAAAGCACCAAGCTTGCTTACAAACGGATTGGTTTCTACTTTTTCTGGAGAAGTTAATTTTGCAATCTCTGTATTTTCTACTTTGAATTCATTTATATTAGCAACAAGCTTTTTAACCCTTTCCTCAACGGTTTGTTTTAAATTAACAGGGGCATAACCTTGTTTTTGGGATCCACCAGCAACTGGAGCTCCATCGTGACTTTCATTTTTTTCATCTGGAGTATGGAGTTTAGCAACTGGTGTTCCTTCTATTTCTTTATTTTCTTCTTTTATAGCTTTTCCTGCTATCTTTAATCCTTCGCTTAATATTGCACCTGTAGCAACACCCATAGCAACTACTCGGCCGGAGAGGCTGTGTTTAATATATTTTTCAACGATTGGTCTTGTTTCTTTATAACCACGAGACAACCCTTTTATATACTCACTAATGTATTTGTGTTTTTGTTTCGGATTATCTTTGTATTTTTCCTTAATTTTTTCAACATTTTGGCGGATATTTTCATAATGTTTTTGGCTTGCCTCGTCTATTGCTGCTGCTGCTGGAGAGGCTTCTCTAATAACATTAAGAACTTGATTAACTTTTTTCACCTTTTCTGCTGGTTTTAATTTTGGATCTGATAAAGTATTCTCTATTGTTGTGAGATTTTTTCTAATTTCTTTATTTATCGGAGCATCACCTTTGAGTAAATTCTTCATTTCTCTGATTTTTAATTCCATGCTTTTTTTATATTGAGCTCCATTTTTTACAGTTGCAGAAATTTTATCCATTTCTTTTACTTTTTTAAGAAGCTCCGGAGGTAATGTTAGTGATTCTTTACTTAGAGCGACCTCCATTGTAGCATATCCTACAGCAATTGATCTACATAAAAGCTCTGTATTATATAGAACTTCCATAGTATTCGGCAAGGCTGTAAGCCTTTTCCATTTTACAGCTTCTGGAGAATTAGGATCTTCTTTTGCTTTTTTAGCATATCCAACAAATTCTTCAAAAAATTTCGGAGCTTTTTTTCCTGGCCAGATATTCCAGGTTGGCTTTATACCTGCTTGGGCTTTTTCTATATTTTCCATCAATTCTTCATGCGCTTTTTTAAATAGCTCCTTGCACAGATAGGCTGATTTAGCATATTTATCAACAACATCGTCACCATAATCCCAAATATCTTTCTTTCCTGGTTTTGCTTTCTTTTTTTTCTTTTTAGAAGTATGGGAGGTAAACAATGCCCAATCTATAAAATCCAATGTCGCATCTACGGGGACGTCTAGGCATTTTTTATAAGCTTCCATAATGACATCATTCCAAAAGACTTCCATAAGTGTATTAGCTTTGCCATCTCCTTTTGCTTTACTGTGCTCTGGAGCTGAAAGCTCATCATCTTCTTTATCTTTGTCTTCACTAATATCATCTTCTTTTTTCTTTTTATTTCCACTTATAGAAATAGGATCCCCATAAGCATTTGATTCTCCATCATAAGATGTTTCTTGCTCTTCTTGTTGACCGTTTTCATTATCTTTATCATTATTATTTCCTTTTGGCTCTACTACAGGAGGGGTGTCTGGATTATTATTATCTAAATCGCTCATTTTTTTCTCCTAAAATGGTTTATATACGTATATTAACATAATCACACTCTTTTGTCTAGTTTAAATGTACGAATTAGCTAAAAATTTTAAACTTTTAAGTTTTTTATAAATTTACCTATTTTTTGGTTGGCCTTTATACCGTCTTCCGGAGTTACTTTAATTAACCCGAAAAATTTAGGAGGAATTTTTTCAACTTGGATAGGTGAAAATGTTGCCGGATTTTTTGTAAGCGCCTCAAAAGAACCATCCGGATCTTTTTGGGCAACACGAAAGTAATTATTAATCAATCTGTCAACATCTATTGGAAAATTTTTTTCTTTTAATTTTTTAATAAATAGTTTTTTACGTTCCTGCAATTCCATATATTG
>JAGCRL010000201.1 GCA_017964705.1 Alphaproteobacteria bacterium | reverse complement strand
TTCCGTGATTTTGAATTTATGGATGAAGTAGCCTTAAATAAAATCTTTGCAGTCACAAGCAATTCTGGAATAGCAATCACTATTTTTATTAACTGTCGTTTCGGTGGAACTGTTATTGATGTGCCTGCATTTGGTATCGGATTGTATGATTGTGTATTTGAAGACTGCATAGAATTTTGTATTCCTATCACAGATGGACTTCACCACGCAGAAATAAGGAATTGCACCTTTAACAGCGAATTTCATCTTGGAGGAGGTTTTGACCAAGACCACACTTTAATTATAACTGATTGTATATTTAATGAAAATAGCACATTCAAGGCTGACTATTATCGTAGTAACGTGAGAGATAAATTTGAGAAATTAGAAATACGAAATTGTATATTTAAGGGAGATGTAAATTTCTATCACGCTGCAATACCCGAATATTCAGTCTTTGAATTTTTAACATTTTATAAGGAAGTCAATTTCAACGAAGCAAAAATTGGAAAAAATGTTATTTTCAAGAACCTTTGCTTCGCTCCATTCTCTAACAAAGTTACTAAAGATGGCTTCAAGTCCTTTGTAAAAGCGTTAAATGATAGCGGATATAAAAAAGAAGCCAAATATTATGAAACACAATACGGAGACACTGAAGCCAAGAAAGTAGATAAGACCGAATACGATATTGCGGTTGAGTCGGGATGGCTGAATATTAAACAAGCAGCGTTGTTCTTGGGCGTAAAGTATAGTTCTTTGTTGGATATGCGCAAAGATGATAAGATTTTAGGCGTACAACGCATTCCGTATGTCGGCGAAGGAAAGAACAGCCGCTATTATGTTCCGCTTCTACAAGCCTATAAAAACAAGGATATGAAGAAGGTTGCGGAACTGGAAAAAGAGATGCACCAAAAAGAAAAAGAAATCTAAAAAAACGAATCAAAATTTTCCGATTCTTATGCAAAATGCTACCATTTTTAACCAAATGGCAGCATTTTTTAACACCTGCCGAAATAAAAATACCTATCTACACCTACACATACCTATCTATACCTATTTAAAATGACCTTTTGGGAAAATGGTGTAAAAACAAACGCTTGACTTTGCTTGAGGAATATTCCCATAATGTAAGTGTAAGGTGAATAACCTATCAATTTAACCATTAACGAAAGGAAGACTAAAATGATAAAATTTTACAACAAAATATGTCTTCAATGGAAATTGTTCCGCTTAAAGGAACAAGTTTCCAAAATGGAGAACCATATTTGGATGGCACGTTTAGCACACTAATCGCTAACCGTTCCGATTAACCCCTAACAACAACCGATTTAATCATTGGTTTGGTGGCTGAATGCCACAATTCCGATAACAGTATTATTGTGCTTTTTTTAACATTAACTTTATTTAAGAAAGGAAACAAAATGACAAGCAAAACGTACAGTCAAGTATATATAATCAATCCGATAAACGGAAATGCGATAGATAAAAATATTCTGCGAAACGGACACGAACCATCAAAGGCCTTTATATTCATTCCTATAATGGAACTAGTTACCGATGGTGAACAAATTATCAGAAGTGAATATAAATTTCATGCATATGATGGAACGTTAAACAATTATGATGTCCCAATAGGGTTTGACTTTAGTAACAGAATAAGTATGGCTTTTGATGAATTATCAAAAAAAGCAATATTTGCGGAATTAGCAGTTTTTTGTGATGTCAATCCCATTCAATTCGTATGCTCTTGCGAATGTCAGGAAAAGGCCATAATAAAAGCATTTTCCGGCTATGAGGGCTTTGACGCAGAAAAATCATTTATTAACCACTAATATACTTTGAAAGGAAACTTAAAATGAAAAACGCATTAGCAAAATTTAACGCAGTCAAGATTGAAACATATCAAGATGAAGGAAAACTCAACTACGATACTTGCAAAAAACGCATTTTGAATCTTTTGGATGAAAATATGCGCAACTTCAAGAAAGATAGTTGGAATAAACAAAATCGTATGAACAAGTTGATTGTTGATACCGATAGTCAATCAATCTTTACGCTCCGTCTTGGCGGCAAAAGGATTGCCCGTTATGCTCTTTCGTTATTAGATACAAATGAGAAATTGAATTTCTTATCGGATATCTATACCGAAGTGGTCAATGGCGAATTTGATGAAGAAATCACGGAGTTTCTCGGTAATGAAGTTGAAAAAGCCGAAGCCCGTAAGAAGGTCAACAGTGCAAAACGCCGTGAAAAGAAACGTCAGCAACGTGAAGCAGCGGCAGCCGAAAAGAAAGCAGCGGAAATCCGCACTTATAAAGCCGCTAAAGGAATGGTTGATGATGTCGTTCACGAGGTTTTGATGGAACAAGTTAATTCCGATACACCGAGATATATGCAAGTATAATCTTCGGGCTCAGACAACATAAAGGAGGCCTTAGAGCCTCCTTTACTCTAAAACATTTTGAAAGGAATAAAAAAATGGTACATTCATTACTAATTGCTCGTGTTAAAGATTTTCCTGATGCTTATTACCTGCAACGTTCTTTGTCATTTCCTTACGATGACGAAAGCATTGGGGAATTCGGTAGATGGGTAAAGACTGACATGAACATGCATGAGGAAAATGCAGTATATTATCATTTTGAGTTACCAGATAAAAATGGTGATGTCTGGGATAAAATATCTGCAGTTTATGATTATTGTATATTAGGCGGCAGATGGGCTGATAAAGAACACCCTTGTGTTGATACATACAAAAACATTCTCAACCGTTATCCGGATGACGATGATAGTTACTCTATAATGGTTGATTTCCAGCATGAAAGAATATCTTATCCCAAACAAAAAGGTCTGTGGAATGATGATGACCTTGTGTATGTTATGGATACACACCGATAAAAGAAGGAGGCCTTGTGGCCTCCTTTACTTTTTTTGCAAAAGTAGACATTCGGTCCCAAAGTTTATGAAATTTGTTTTATTCTGTTTTCTATCAATGCCTTTATTTGAGCAACAATCTCTGTTTTGATACCGTTTCCGGCAAATTGCTTATCAAGTTCCGGTAATGCCGCTGTTATTTTGGCGCTCATTTCATCAATAATCTTTTCCACCATTGTCGGCTTAATTTCCAAATCTTTTGCCATGGCAACAAAATGACTGCGATGAATTAAATTCGGATTGTATTCACCTCCGACAGACATTGCCAAATTCGGCGAAAGCACTGTATAAACCTGCGTTGATACCAAATCATACAATGGCGAAAGTTCATATTTGCCGCCACGATGCAGAAAAGAAAAGTTTTTGCCGTGAGCATCGGAATTACCGATAATGAAGTTAAATACTATGGTTTTCAAAAACTGCATCAAAGCATCGGCCTTGCGATTAAAGTCAGCCGCAGCAATAAACTTATAGCATTGCTTAATGCTCGGCCCGCCTTCCTTTTGGTATTTTTTATCCGGCATACACAACGCTTGGCAAAAATCCTCTTGGTGGACACGTCTTAATCCCGATGGCGCAGTATCATCGGCTTCACGGTCAAAGCGCTTAACAACATAACCCGACTGACCGCTAAAATTCTTTATAAACGAATGAGCAGTCGGCAATCCGATAAGTTTTGCAAGTGACATACAAAAATGCTCATTGTAAATAATGTCCTCAAAATACGGATTTTGCGGCTTGATAATATGTGTTGAGATATACGAACCTTGCGGAAGATAATAATTATCCGAGTTTTCCGGCAATATTGCCAAAGCAATTTTTTGCTGGGCTCCAGCCAAAGATAAACGAATTTCCTCTCCGACAAGCAAAGGTATCTGTGCCTGATTTTTTAACAGTTCTGCTATTTTTTCTTCACTAATCGGTGTTAATACCGACGGCTCGTCTTCTCTTTTGACGCCTTGAGGGTACAGTTCAACCGCACCGGCACACTCTCCGCCGATTTCCTTTAAGAGCGCAAACGGATTGTTTGAAGACACCTGCTTATAGCGAGCAACCGCTTCACGAATACCTTCTTCAGGCAACAAATTGTTGAAGAAACTGCGTGTAAGCTTATCGTTAAAAGCTTCTTTTTGTAACGGCAGATTGACCGATAAAGGTGTATCGGCATCCTCATTATACTTGAAACTCAAGCGAGAATTCTTTTCCGTCAGTGTTCCAATCTTTTTACCATAGAAATATACATCTAAAGCCGACATATCATTCCTCCGAGTTTATGTTAATGCCTAAAACGTCCAAAACCTTTAATACTTTGCTGATTTGGCAAGTTTCTTTACCTGCTTCAACATCCACGATAAAACGTAAGCCGACATTGCACAATCCGGCAAGTTCGGTCTGAGTTAAGTTTTGCTTTTTCCGCTCTGTTTTAATCAGAATAGCAATATCTTGTGCTGTTTTAATCTTCATATTTTACCTCTCGGTAAAATTATAGCATGATAAAAATTAAAATCAAGTAAATTTTACCGAAAGGGAAAATATTTTTTAATTTTGTTGCAAATGTGCTCAAATATTACCGATGGGTAAAATTTGTTGCAAACTCCATAAAATGTGTTAGAATACCGAAAAATTAATTTGACTTTTAAGTGCAATTTTATATGATGTATTCAAGTTGCAGATGGGTGTGACACAATAATGTGACACAAAGTGTTGCCATACCTCCGCCCATGAGAAAATATTTTTGAAAATACAGAGGTTTAAGGGGTTGACAAAAGCGCTTCCAGCCGCCCCAGCCACAGTTCAAAAATCGTCAGAAATGGCGATTTTTTCTTTTATTTACAAGCACTTAAACTGGTTCGAATGTTTGATGCCAAATATGCCTTACCCGAGATAATTTTCGAACTTTTTGTAACGAGTTTCTTTAAAAATCAAATACTTGAGTTCAAATTATATCCAACTGCCCATGGGCATTTTTGTTAAAAATTTATTCTTACTGTAAATTAAAATGTTTATTCTTCACGTATTGATATATTTAAAAATAATTTTCTACTATATTTCCAGTATATAAGGTATGCTAAAATTGGTGTAATTAAAAATGCAGAAATTATTAAAAAAGAAAGTACTATAATATTCAAAGAATATTTAAAATTGAAATATGCAATAGGAATAAATATTATACAAATTACTAATTCCATATAAGCCAATCCTAAAAAAGCATTTATTAACATCTTTAGAAAATGAATAAAAAGAGTACTAAATGAATATTTACGCTTCGCAATTTCTGGTATATCTATACTGGTGTTTTTAGCCGAAGTTTCTTGTTCAACATCAATAGTTTCATCATATTTCTTTCGCTTATTTTTATCTAATAAAACCTCATATGCTCTGGATATTTGTTTAAATTTTTCTTCAGTTTTGGGGTTAATGTCTGGGTGATATTTTTTTGCACGACGACGATAGGCACGCGTAATTTCTGAATTTGAAGCGTTTTGTGATACCTCTAATATATCGTAGTAATTTTCCATATAAACCCTAGATTTTTAAATATCAATACAACAACCTAGTATTTATGGTAAATCATCAATGCCTTAAAAACAATAAATTTGATAAGGTTATTAACTTTCATCTTATACAGCCAACTATTTTTATAAGCCAAAACTATATCAAAACCTGAATTGCTTATATGGGGCAGAAAAAACTTCTGTT
>JAGCRL010000200.1 GCA_017964705.1 Alphaproteobacteria bacterium | reverse complement strand
TATAGTGCGAATTGTTAACAATTTGGGCCTTTATATTTAACATGGGTTTATTATCAAAGGTGGTTTCACTTAAAGTTATGATTTCAAATGTTAAATATTCAGGATTACTAAGGCCGCTTAACCAAATTTTGTTATACCAGGTTTCTGCTTTGGGGTAGAATGCGACAATATCTCGACGTAAAAAAACGGTGAGAGCCATTAGCATTAAAAGGATCAATAACAAACAGGTTTTACGATAGCCTTTAAAAGGTTTTTCGGGCAATAAACGATCTTTCTTGGAGAAATGGATTTCACTTTCATCAAAAAGATAAGGGGTAAGGTTATCTTCTGCTGGTTCAATTTCTTCCGGAGGTGGGGTAATTGTAAAAGACGTTCCTTGGTCTGAGGTTAGGGTTAGTTCCGGTCTTTGTTTAGGCTTTGGAGGAATGTAGTCCGGATCACCTTGTTGTTTGATTACTTCTTTTGAGGATAGGACATGAACACCGGATTTGCTATCTGCCGGAACGGTATATGGTTCTTTATTGGCAGGATAATGGCGGTGAGGCGGTTCTGATACCGGGATGGCTTCTACATAAGGTTTTTCATCGACTTTTTGTTCATAATCAATGGCATCTTCGCGCATAACGTGCCAAACATTGGCACAAGCATGACAGCGGAAGTTTTGACCAGTTTTACCGACTAAATCATCGGCAATTTCGTATATGCTATGGCATTTGGGACAACTGATTAACATTTTAAGGTTCCTCTATTACGTAACGAGAGGGATTATAATCAGGATTTTTTTTAGAATCAATCAAATTCTTATCAAAAATTTAATTAAATATGCTTAAAAAATTTGACTTAGGAGAGAAAAAAAGGTATAATTTTTTTATTACTGAAAGAAAGAGGGGATTTGAGGGAGAGAGGAGATGCTGGAGCCAAAGATAAGAGGAAAGAGACGAGCAGGGATGTATGTTAATGTGCCTGCACCGAAGAGGGAAATAAAAGTTCAGAATGATACTGTTCCTAATTATAATGGATTTGTTGCGTATTATACGAGTGATTATAATAGTATTACTAACAATATTAAGATTGGGAATGGTCCGGATAGTCAACTTAATCTTCAAACAATAATGACGCATGAGCAGAAGCATAAAGATAATGCAAATGAAGGAGAAAAAGGGATAGAAGGCTATTGGATGAGCTTGGAGCAATATTATAAGTTATGTCGATATAATGAAATATCAGCTAATATTGCAGAAGTTTTATATTTGCGAGAAGAGTATATTCAAGCTAAAACAGATGAGGAACGGGAGCAAATTGCTAAAACAAGAGATGGAGAATTTTCTTTTTATTTTGATGCGATAAAACGGGGAGAAATAGATCCATTTACGAGTGATCCAGAAAAATTTATGGAAGAGATGAAGTTTATTGCGCAAGGAACGCAAAAAATGTGGATGGAAAATCATCTAGATTTTTATAATGAAAATCAGTTACCAGGGCAAGTATTAGCATATTACAATAGAATTGATAATATATTTGTTACTGATAGAGATTTTTATCCTAATGAAGGAAATTATATTTTTGCAAAGCATATAGCGTTTGGAACTAACTTGGGTGGAATAGATTTTACGCCATTTATAGAAGAATTAGATTTTGTTCCTTCGGCAATCAAAGAAGCAGATAAAATGATACAGGAAGGAAAATCAGCTGATGAAGTAAGACATGTTTTGTCTAAGGAATTTAAAGAAGATTTTAAAAAATTTGAAAATATGGAATATAGTTTAAGTTTTAGGCAGTTTGCGGCACTTCAAAATGTTAAATGTTTGTTAGGTGATTTTATGAGCCTTAGAACGATGTTGATTGATAATGAAACGTTTCGAGAAAGTTTGCGTGGGGTCTCAGATAAAGAGATAGCGAAACGTTATGAAACCTTGGGGGAAGCTCGTGTTAAATATTTGCAGGCGATTGCTTCCGGGAAAATCAAGCTTAATCCGCAAGGTATTGATAAAACAGAAGAGGAATTTATCGGCTCGCTTATTCAACACTGTCCCAATATATCAATGTGGCACAGCATTATAGAAGAATGGCTGGTAGGTAGAGAAAAATATGGAGAAGTTTCTAGAATTGAACAAAATAAGAATTTTAATTATCTTATGCGAGAAGCATTGATGATTAAAGGAATAGATTTTAGCCCTTATTTGAAAGAGGTTGAAATTGATGCTGTTTATGCCAAATTAGATGAAGAGTTTGATAATGGTAATGGATTAGGTTTAACATTTGGGGAGATTATTGAAAAGTGTTGGGCTTCTATTAAACATATTTTTCAAGGTTTTGGTGATGAAGAACAAGAAAGTAATAAATTTAATAAAAATTGTGACAAAGCTGTTGACATATGGTTTAATGATATGGAAACAGAAGGGCGGTTGATATCAATATCAGTACCAATGGATGAAAAGAGTGAAGTTGGGTATTCTAAAACAAGTAGTGGTTCGTCGCCATTTAGAAAACCAGGAGATCCAAAATGGAAAAAATGGTCAGAAGAGCAGCGTGTTTCAGAACCATATAAGGTTGAAATTATAGATTTGAGCAGTGATTATTTGTGGGAATACTTTTGTGAAATCGGCGGAGATAAATATTTATTTGAGCGTCTTAGTAACTTAATAGATAATAACAAGAATGAGGAATGGAAAAATGATATACATGTTCAGGAGACTGATAATTTGCGGGTTGTTAATCCCCAACGCGAATTTATGGAAGAAGAGCTTAGACGGCAAGCTCATTTAAACCAAGTTCGGATGAATGTTACTGAAATGACGTTGGAACAGTCTGTTAGTAAAGAAGAGGTGCAACAAACTTCCGGTAAAACAGGCGGAATAAATGTGAAGCCGGTTGTAAATTTGCCGGGTGAAGTAGGGCTGCCGGATAGTTATAGTCCAGGAAGGATAAATCAACAAAATTTTAAAAGAAACTGGAATAATCACTGGAATAATCATAAGGGAAGGAAGTAGTTTAGATTGGAAAGAGGGAATTTGAAGGAGAGAGACGATGCTAGAGCCAGAAAAAAGAAAAGTGAGACGAGCAGGGATGTATGTTAATGAGCCTGCGCCGAAGAGGGAAATAAAAGTTCAGAATGATACTGTTCCTTATTATAATGGATCTGCTGCGTATTATACGTATGGTTATAATAGTATTACTAACAAAATTAAGATTGGGGAAGGGTACAATGAACTTAATTTTCAGTCAAATATGGTGCATGAACAAAAACACAGTGATAACGCAAATGAAGGGATAAAAGGCTATTGGATGAGTTTGGAGCAATATTATAAGATTTGTCGGTATGATGAAATATCAGCAAATATTGCGTCGCTTTTATATTTGCGGGAGAAGTATATCCAAGCTAAAACAGATGAGGAACGGGAGCAAATTGCTAAAGCAAGAGGTGGAGAATTTTCTTTTTATTTTGATGCGATAAAACGGGGAGAAATAGACCCATTTACTGATAATCCGGAAAAATTTATGGAAGAAATGAAGTTTATTGCACAAGGTACACAAAAAATGTGGATGAAAAATTCGTTGGATTGGTATAATGAAGGTAGTTTAACAAAACATGTGCAATGGTATTACAATAGAATTGATGATATAGATGTTACTAATGAACATTTTAATCCTAATAAAGAAAATTATTTGAAAGCAGAACAATCATTATTTAGAGAAAATTTGGCTGGCATAGATTTTACGCCATTTATAGAAGAAATAGATGAAGTGCCTTGGGCAGTTATACAAGCAGATAGAATGATACAGGAAGGAAAATCAGCTGATGAAGTAAGAGCTGTTTTATCTATGGGGTTTGAAGATAACAGATATTGTATGAGTTCTACTCAATATGCAGTCATTCGTAGCATTTATTATATAAATCATGGACTAAGTGATATTTCTAATTTCAGGGAAGAATGGCTTAATGCTTCTGAAGAAGAAAGAGCGCAAATGAAGAAAAATAGTATTCGTTCTGATAGTATGTGTGGGAAGTATAAAGAGGCAGTTTTTTCCGGTGAGATACAAATAAATTCGGCAGAGATAGGTAAAGCAGAAGAGGAATTCATCGGCTCGCTTTTTCAAGATGAGGAAAAAATAGGATGTAGTGGACCTGTAATAAGAGGGTGGATGGAATTTAGAGCAAAATATGGAGAAATTCCTCAAGAGGTAGGTAATGAATATTTTGATTATTATTTGAGAAAAGGTTTGACGATGAATGGAATTGATTTTAGCCCTTATTTGAAAGAGGTTGAGATAGATGCTGTTTATGCCAGAATGGATGAACTTTATGATAATGGAAATAATCTGGCCGGAAAGACGGATGAAGCATTTGAGATGTGGAAGAATGATGAAGGAAAAGGAAATCAAAAATTTGTGCTTGAAGAAGAAAGAGTAAATGCTGAACAAACAAAAGAGGAAGATTATAGCCAGCCCTTTTTGTCGCAATTTATTCCACCGTATAGAAAACCAGGAGATCCAAAATGGAAAAAATGGTCAGAAGAGAAGCGTGTTTCAGAACCATATGAGGTTGAGGTTATAGATTTGAGTATGCCGTTTTTAAAAAACAGGTATAATTTGTTAGTATCAGCACAAGAAGCGGAGATAATATTAGAAGGAAGGGATAAGGATGTTCAAGTGCCTGATAATTTGCAGGTTTATAATTATCATTATACACCGGAAGAACGATATTATACACCGGAAGAAAGGGCAGCAATACATTATAATTTTAAATTCTCTAATGGAGAAGCACATCATCGTATTATAAAGCTGAGGTTAGCCGATATACCAGGACAAGTATTAACACCATCAGAAGGCAATGCACCTGCATCTGGTAGTAGAATGGGGACTGCTAATGTGAAATTTGATACAGGAACTGTCGCAGAAAAAGCTAAGGAAAAAGGATTACCTAAGGAAATGCCAGGTTCTCAGAACAAACAAAATTTTATTAGAAATAAGAATACACATGGGAATTGGTGATGGGTTTGGAAAATAATCTGATTTTTAAAAATTTTGGGGATAAGGTGGTTTGTCTCTTTTAATGTTCGGTTTGTTGCTATTATATTAAAACTGATTTTAATTTAATGGTGAAAATAATGGATACAAGACAATTTGAACCGATTGTAGAAATGACAAATGTCGGGTTAGCGTATGGTGATAATGCGCTGGTATTAAAAGATATTGATTTTGCTTTTAGGCGTGGTTCGATGCATTTTCTAACGGGTAAATCCGGTGCTGGAAAAACCTCGCTCTTATCCATGCTGTATTTGGCACAAAAGCCTACGGAAGGAACGTTGAAAGTTTTTGGCAATAATGTGGCAATGACGGATAGAGATACGTTAGCATTTTTGCGACGCCGAATCGGGGTTGTGTTTCAGGATTTCAGATTATTAGAACATTTGAGCGTGTTTGATAATGTGGCGTTGCCGCTGAGATT
>JAGCRL010000199.1 GCA_017964705.1 Alphaproteobacteria bacterium | reverse complement strand
CAGGACGCTGACGAGGACCATAAACAGTAAAGAACCTTAACGCAACAATCTGTAACCCATATAAATGATGCCATGTGTAGCAAAGTTGCTCGCAAGCTGATTTGGTGGCGCCATATGGAGAAATAGGTTCAGTAACTTTTAAATCTTCTGAAAATTTTTCTTCTTTACAATTACCATAAACCGAAGAAGATGAAGCTATAACCAGTTTTTTACATGAGCTATTTTTCATACATTCCAGAATATTGACGGTTCCTAAAATGTTGCTATGAACATAATCAAGCGGTTGCTCTAATGATGGACGAACACCTGCGCGTGCAGCCAAATGAATAACCGCATCAAATTTATGATTTGCAAATATCTCTTGCAAAACTTTCATGTCTTCTATATCTGCGCGGTATAATTTATAGTGAGGATTATTTAAATGTGCAGAAACATTTGATTCTTTAATGCTAATATCATAATAATCATTAAAATTATCTATTACGACCAGTTCATGACCGTCTTTTAGCAAGCTATCTGCTAAATTGGAACCAATAAACCCTGCTCCGCCTGTAATCAAATATTTCATGTTTTCCCTATTTCTTGAGTTTAATCATGCAACTTGACGTAATTCATTAAGTTTTTCTTGTTCTTTATGACCAATTCCCTGGTATTTGAAACCATTTTTATAAGCTTCATCTCTATTTATTAAATTACGACAATCTATAATAATTTTGTGGCGCATTAACCGACTAGCTTGGGCTAAATCTAATGTTTTAAATTCCTGCCATTCTGTTAAAACTGCTAACACATCAGCACCTTGCAGTGTTGCATACATATTATCCGCATAACCGATTTTATCACCAAGTAGCTGACAAGCCGTTCCCATTGCTTTTGGATCATATGCGATGATATTTGCGTTATGCTCCAAAAGATGCCCGATAATCTCCATCGCCGGACTTTCTCTACAATCATCTGTACCATTTTTAAATGCCAGTCCTAAAATGGCAATTTTAGGCTTTTCTATATCTTTAACAGCATTCAAAATTCTTTCAGCCATTTGTTGTTTGCGCTTTGCGTTGCCTGCAATGGCCGCGTTTATTAATGTCATCTCTACATTATTTTGACGCGCCATATACGACATTGCTAAAGTATCTTTAGGAAAACAACTACCACCATATCCTGGTCCTGGATTTAGAAAACGATTACCAATACGAGTGTCTAACCCCATACCTTGTGCTACTTCTGTAATATCTGCACCAGTGGCTTCGCAGAAATTGGCCATCTCATTGATATAATGTATTTTCATAGCCAAAAATGCATTTGATGCATATTTGATTGTTTCGCTTGAACGACGCTTTACAAATAAGATTTTTGTTTTATCTGCAAACGGCTTATATAATTCTTTTATAACATTACGTGCTCTTTCTGTATCAGCACCAACTATAATTCTATCCGGATGGAAAAAATCATATACAGCAAAGCCTTCACGCAAAAATTCCGGTAAAGAGATAACATCAAAACTTACAAATGGATTTTTTTTGCTGATAAGTGCTTCTATATCATCACCGGTTCCAACGGGAACTGTCGACTTTGTTGCGATAACCGTATATCCTTTCAGATATTCGGCTAATTCTGTTGCTGCAGCATGAATATATTTCATATCGGCTTCTTTAGTAATCGGATGCGGTGGTGTGCCAACGGCGATAATCACTAAATCTGCATCTGAAACGCCCTCTTCCATGGAGGTTGTAAAATGGAGCCTTCCTGCTTTTACATTTTTATGGAATAATTCTTCTAGCCCTTCTTCATAAAGCGTAATTTTTCCGGCTTTTAGTGCTTCAATTTTTTTAGGTTCCCTATCAATACAAATAACGTTATTACCTAATTCTGCCAGTCCTACACCTGTCGGTAAACCTACATAACCAGTTCCAATAATGCCTACTTTCATCGTTTAATTTCCTTTCCTAAACAAGCTTATTCGTACTTTATGATATGAAACAAGTTAATCTAACTTCTCATCTATTTTGAATAGTGTATATATCATGTTTAATAATTTAAATTAGATATATCTTTAATACATGTCTTATTTAGAGTCAATCTATTTGTTTATTGATTTATACCATAATTTATT
>JAGCRL010000198.1 GCA_017964705.1 Alphaproteobacteria bacterium | reverse complement strand
TCAAAAAAGTCTTGTTTTTCAACTAATGTATAATACTGGTTTTCCATATCGACCTCATTATCTTTGCAGATTAACATCGTCTTTTAGGTTATCACAAAGTTTTATAAGTGTCAATCAAGTTTATAGTGAGATTAGATTATTCTTTCTCTTGTCTGTTTTTTAGTTCCGGTTGCATTTGTTCAAATTCATTAATTGCTTTTGCCAATTCTGCTAAATTTTTCTGTTTCGGTTTTTTTCTTCCGGTTTTTTCTAAAATCATTTCAGCCATTTTTGCCGGATCATCTTCTTTATCCAATTCTATCATTTCATCGGCGGTAAAACCTTTGAAAGAATTATCGGGCATTTCTTTTTGAAGATTTCTGGCTGCTTTGACGGTGGCTTGTAATTGTTGCTCGGTAATTTCGCCCTCAATTTTCAGAGGATCTGTGATTTTTTGTTTTATGGCTTTGCGCCGCATCTTGGGGATATTATATTCTGCAGAATGAAGCAGACGTTCATCTTCTCTGGTCAGTTTAGGAGGAATACCGGCTTTTTCGGCCGTGATCATTGTATCCATAATAACATTTAATTTTCCGGCTGCTTGTTGCTCTTTGGTGATACGAATCGTCTCTGCTGTTCGTTTTTGATCTTTGGTGATATTTTTTTCTTCATATTCATATTCATCATCATCTATTAAACGAATGTTAAAAAACGGAATGTATACAGCATCTTCTTCTTCATCTTCTTCATCATAAACATCACGAATTTTTTTGCGGATTTTCAATAAAGGAACAGTACTTTTTTGCGGTTCGGGAACAACTTTTCTGGTGCTGTCATTTTCTGTAATAATGCTGTCAGCTAATTGAGCTCGCCCCTCTAAGCGCTTGCTGATACGTTCATTATCGCTGCCGCTTTTTTTATTCCAATCGATGATTTTTCTTTTTGTAACTTTTTCCATGCGAGGTTCCTTGTATGTATAGGTTTATTCTTTATGATATGTAATCATTAAAGAGGTATCCGCCAATATAACCGGTGTTACTTTGTAGCGATGCTTGTTTTTTAGTTTTAGGGTAAACGGGGTGCAAGAGGTCATGTGCTTTTGCATATCTTCGCGGAAAGTCTTCCAATCTTCAAGTTCCGGCAGGGCATCTTGCTGTTTATCTAAAATTGTACGCAAAGTCGGTTGGTTGTTTAGTTCTTCCGGTGTTAAATTCCATAACTTAGCATAAGATTGGTTGTAATATTGTAGTTTCAGATTTGCTGAAAAGATAAGAACCGAATCGCTGATATTATCTAAGATGCCTTGTTGAATGGTCAGTAAATCACCAAGTTTACGAGATGTAGCCAGGCGGTCGGTCATATCTTCATAGGCAATAATGGTTCCATCCGGGTGCGGTGCCCGAATGCGTCTAAAGGTTCTGCCGTCCGGAATATAGAGCATATCTTCTTTTTGTTCGGTTAAAGCATCAAAGGCTTTGTTTTCTTCTTCTTTATAATTTTTAAAATCAGATACTTCCGGCAAAATTTTTGTTTCTCTAATCTTGTCTAAAAAGGCATTATAATGCGGAGCACCGTCTAAAAAGTTTTCGGGTAAATTCCATAACTTTAAGAAAGCGGAGTTGGCAAAAGTGAAGTTATGGGAAGTGTTAATAATGCAAAAAGCGGTATCTAACGAACTTAAAATTTCCAGATGAGAATCGAGGTGAACCCGATAATTGCGTTTGGCTTCATCAAATTCCGTAATATCAGTTAATGTGCCGATAGTATGAGATGTCTTTAACGAGGAATCATAATAAGGTGTTTCGGTTAGTTCGTAACGATGTAAATCACCATCGCTGATAATATTAATTTGTTTCTTTTGAGGGGTGTTTGTTTCACGAGCAATCTTGGCAATTTCTTGTAGATTGGTGGTGTTGCCCAAGTCATGCAATAAACTGTTTTGCGGAGTTAAATCTTTAAAATCTTTCAGGCCTAATAATTTTAGGTAGCGGCGATTGAGCAGAGTTATTTCTTGCTTTTCATTTCTGAGCCATACCGGACAGGGAAGATTATCAATCAAAATTCGATAGTCTTCTAGTTTTTGGCGGTTGAGAGCGGCTTCTTTGGTAACGCTATCTAAAAATTCGGTGCTTGGGGTTATATCACGAAACCATAAACAATTTATATCTATTTCTTCGTCTTCGGAGTTAATGCGCACGCCGGTAACGGTAAAGGTCTTTTGAGTTTTGGTCTTAGCAAGTATTTCAAAAGCAGTTCCTTCTTTGGTAAGGGCATTAAATGAGGCGGTCAAATTATCATTATCACTGCGCTCAAAAACGCTGAATACTTCGGCAGGAGTACTTTCTATACCATTTTTTAAGTTTAGTAATGTGGCTAATCTTCTGGAACAATGTGATGATTTTTGCTCAGAAGAATCGTTAAAAATTAAATATCCGTCT
>JAGCRL010000197.1 GCA_017964705.1 Alphaproteobacteria bacterium | reverse complement strand
TGCCTCGCTAACACGCAACTGCGGCAACATTTCTTCTAAAAGAAAACTTTTTGCCTTGCGCACCACACGACCTTTCCGTCGTCCGAAAAATTTAGGCGTATCCGGTATCATATTTTGATTATGCATCACCGCCATCTTCCGGTTTTTCACGTAAATTCGTCAGCATAATCAACAAAGAATTTCTGGCTTTGGGAGGCAAAGAATAAAAAGCTTTTAACAACATGGTTGCTTCTGCCCCGTCTATCGCATCAAAACGATTTTCTACTTGATCTTCCTGCAAAAAGCCGGAACCAGAAATCATACTGTAATCAGGCAGAAAAGTGCGAAAATCAGTTCCGATATCTCCATAGAAATAATTAATATCAACCCCCAAAATATTGGCAATGCTATAAAGACGCCCGGCTCCTATTCTATTCACCCCTTTTTCGTACTTTTGCACTTGCTGAAATGTAATTCCTAATTTTTCGGCAAGCTCTTTTTGGCTAAGCTGCAATAATCTGCGCCTGGCACTGATACGTGCACCAACATGAACATCGATGGGGCCGATTCCACTTTCTACAACACTATCGCTATTTATCGCATCATCTTTTCTTTTACGACCACGAGGCATCTTTTTCTCCTAACAAAAAACAACTTTAAAAAAGATTTTATAAACACATACCCCAAAAAGCAACCTTTTTTTTAGGCATATACAATCAACTATAACTTTCTTTTATTTAAGATATATTTTTCCGATTAAAATAACCGCTTAAGGCCAGAGCAACAATCAATAGCAGCACTGTCAACCCTAACGGTATAACATTTCCATATTTTCCGTAAAATGTAGTTAATGACAATGGCTTTGAGATTGCAACATCCGTAATTTCCGCTTTATCGAGATCAATTTTTCCCAAAATTTCTCCATTTGCGGCAATAACTGCACTGATACCGTTATTAGCACTCCTGATAACCGTAACACCTTCTTCCACCGCACGCATTTGTGCTGCCGCTAAATGTTGATAAGGTCCTGAACTGATACCATACCAACCGTCATTAGCCAAAACTAGCAAAACCTCAGGTTTTTCTTGCGGATTAAGTACTTCTTTTGGAAAAATACTCTCATAACAAATTGCACCGCCCATTAGCGGCAAACCATCAACACGAATATTCTTATATTTTTCACCTTTTCCCAAAGTGCCGACAATATCCGCTACCGGTTTCATAAAACTTGGCAAATGCTCGCGAAACGGCAAATATTCACCAAACGGAACCAAATGCGCTTTATCATAATAATCTTTTATTTCTCCTTCATCATTAAGTACAAATAAAGAGTTATACGGAACAATCTCTCCTTTTTCCATTGTCAAGCGCAATATTCCCGTTGCTAAAAATCCCCCTTGAGGAATAGCCTCTTTTATTTCTGCCCGATGTACTTCATCTCTATCTAAGAAATAAGGCGTTGCGGTTTCTCCCCATACAACCAAATCAACCTCATCCAAAGATAAATAACCGTTTTCAGAACCTTTTTTACTCAAATCAATATATGTTCGAAAATTTTTATATAAGGATTCCGGTTGCCACTTAAATGTCTGCGGAATACTGGGCTGAACTAAACGTACTACCAATTTATCCGCTGATATTATATCACTCTTTTGATGATATCGATATGTAGTTGCATAGATAAACAAAAGCGGTAAAAGTATAAATAACAAACTTCCTTTATAAAAACGCTTTTGCCACCCTCCGCTTATTAATATTGCAATACCACATAACAACAATAACAAAACCAAAGACAATCCATATGTTCCAATCCATGCTGCCCCTTGAATATAGCGCACATCAAAACTCAATGCACTACCTAGTAAATTCCAAGGGACACCGGTAAAAATAAAACTCCGAACCCATTCCCATAACACATAAAAAATACAGAAAATTAGCGCTCTTGAATAGATATTTTGTTTACCATAAACAGAAAATACCGCAGGAATAGCCCAAAATAAACCGAAAAAAGCACCTACTGCAAGGACCAAAAGCGGAATAAATGCTTCAAATTTACCACTATCAATTAATAAAGCATTATTTATCCAACTAAATCCGACAATATAGAATGTTGCACCAAAACAGTATGCAGACCAAAACAGCTTCTTTTTGGAATGTTCTACACCTAATAAATAAGCTAAAAATAAAACTAGCGCGACATACCCCCATAACATATTTTGAAACGGAGGAAAAATCAAAGAGCTTATCGCCCCCCCAATCAACAGTGCAAAAAAAAGCCCTGTAAAATAAAACCTTTCTTTCAAATTCATCGCCATATTTTATGCTTCTTCCACTTCTTGATAAGGATCATCAATTGAAAATTGCGCCAAAATATCTGTTTCCAATGTTTCCATCTCTTCTGCTTCTTTATCATTTTGATGATCAAACCCCAAAAGGTGTAAAAAACCATGTACCAAAAGATGACAATAATGCGCATAAACACTGATATTCTTTGTTTTGGCTTCATTTTCTAATGTTTCAAACGCAAGAATAACATCGCCTAATTCCGCAACCTCATCTTCATTAATATGATCCCAAAATTCATCATCATCAATATTAGCAAAAGAAAGAACATTCGTTGCCTTATCTATATTCCGAAATTCTTTATTAAGATCATGTATCTCTTTATCATTACTTAAACAAACCGTAACTGCTAAAGACTTGCTATCAGAAAAAATATTTTTTTTAGCTTCGTCACACACGGATACATAACCAAACGCAAGATCTTTAAGTTCTTCCGCAACTTTTATGGCATCAAAATCTACAGCCTGTAACCACTGTTCATCATGAACAATAATATCTAAATTAACCTTATTTTTCATCTTGCGCCTTCTTGCTTCTTTCTTCATAAGCTCTAACTATTTTGGCAACTAAGCCGTGCCGCACAACATCATTAGCAGAAAAAGTAACTGCTCCGATATTTTTAATTCCTTTCAGAGTATCCAGTGCATCCCTCAAACCGGAAATCACTCCGCGCGGCAAATCAACTTGGCTCAAGTCCCCGTTAACTACCATACGAGAATTTTCACCCAAACGTGTCAAAAACATTTTCATTTGCATCGGAGTTGTATTTTGTGCCTCATCTAAAATAACAAACGCATTTGAAAGTGTTCGTCCGCGCATAAATGCAAGCGGCGCAATTTCAATCTCACCCAATGCCAGCTTTTTATCCACCTGCTCTGCCGGCAACATTTCATAAAGCGCATCATAAAGAGGTCTTAAATACGGATCAACTTTTTCTTTCAAATCTCCCGGTAAAAATCCCAGATTTTCTCCTGCTTCTACCGCTGGTCGGGATAAAATAATTTTATCAACCGCCCCTTCAATCATCATTGAAACCGCCAAAGCCACCGCCAAATATGTTTTACCGGTACCGGCAGGCCCTAACCCGAATACCAATTCGTTATTCATCATTTCCGTAATATATGCAGCTTGTGTTGCAGAACGAGGATAAATATACCGTTTTTTAGTTTTTAAAACCATTTCACTTAAAGACTGCTTTTCATCTGCTGTACCGGAACCACCGCTGATACGAACAGCAGCCTTAACCTCTTGCTCACCGATAACATGTCCTTTACTGGCCTTTTCATATAAAATATCAATAGCTGTCTTTGCATTATCAATATCTGCCTGAGCCCCTTTGATGGTTACCTGATTACCGAAACTCAATACTTCCACATTAAGCATCCGCTCAATCAAACGAATATTTTCATCGTTAACCCCAACAACAACTTTTAATAATTGATTATTAAACAGCTCAAAACTAAGTTCTGCCATATTAAATTACCTCCCCGCTTAAAGAGTTGGTTGAAGCCGAAGCAACTCGCACTTCAACAATTTTATTAATTAACGAAAAATCGGCCTCTGCATAAAGATTTTGCATATAAGGCGTTCGCCCTGTCAACTGACCTTTATGCCGACCTTTGCCTTCAAATAGCACCGGCATAACTTTACCGACACTACTTTCATTAAATTTTGTTTGATAATCAAACAGCAAATCTTGTAAAATTTGCAATCTTTCTTTTTTGACCTTTTCCTCTATCTGATTTTCCATAACCGCAGCAGGTGTCCCCGGACGTCTGCTGTATTTAAAAGAAAAAGCCTGAATATACTTAACTTGATTAACTACATCCAATGTTTGTTGAAAATCTGCATCACTTTCCCCCGGAAACCCGACAATAAAATCAGATGACATTCCGATATTTGGATTCGCTTTCTTTAATTTTTCAACCACTTTCAAATAATCACTTTTGGTATGTCTGCGATTCATTTTTTTTAGAATATCATCCGAACCGGATTGTATTGGCAAGTGCAAATATGGCATCAATTTATCAATATTCTTATGACACATAATTAAATCATCATCCACATCTGCCGGATAAGAAGTCGTATAACGAATACGTTTAATACCATCAATTTCTGCAACCTTATTCAACAAATAAGCCAAATTTCGCTCTTTACCGTTTGCATCTTCGCCATGATAAGAATTAACATTTTGCCCTAACAAATTGATCTCTAACGTTCCGCTATCTGCCAAACAACGTGCTTCTCGCAAAACATCTTCCACCGGTCGAGAAACTTCAACTCCGCGTGTATAAGGCACAACACAATAAGTACAAAAATTATTACACCCTTCTTGGATAGCCAAAAAAGAACATCCGCCTATTGTTTTGTTTTCCGGCAGATAATCAAATTTAGAAACCGCGGAAAATTCCGTATCTAATAATTGCATTTCGCGTTTTTGCAAAATTTCATTTACAACTTCTTTAAGACGAAAATATCTAAGCGGCCCCAATGCAAAATCAACATATGGTGCGCGTTTTAAAATTTCTTTATCTTCTGCCTGCACAACACAGCCAGTAACCCCTATAATGGTATCTTTACCTTCTTCGGCACGCTCTAATTTAATTTGATATTCCCTACCCAAATCAGAAAAAACTTTTTCGGCAGCTTTTTCTCTTATATGACAAGTATTAAATACTACCACATCAGCATCTCGTTGATTAGAAGCTTTAACAAACCCCATTGTTTCTAATATATTTGCCATGCGGTTTGAATCATAAACATTCATCTGACAACCGAACGTTTTAATAAAATATTTTTTAGCCATCACATTTCATCTATATTTTTATCTTATCAACAATTGCGATGAGTATAGCATTAAACTTTATTTTTTCAAACAAAATCTTTCTCATAAATAGATTTTCTTTATATAATGCGTTTTATTATTGAAAGATTATTGTTTTTTTGGCAGAATAGCAATGTATGATGAAAGGAAAACCATGGCAGATGACATCTTAAATTTAAACAGTTGCTTACTAAACGCCTCTAATAAAGAAAAAGGTATCTTTATGATGGTTCTGTGTACCTTAGCAAAAACAGATAATTCTTTACACCCCAAAGAAAAATCTTTCCTTAATTCTCTTGCGGATGCATTGCACATAGAGCTTACTCCTCGTTATTTTAATACCCCTAAAAGCATTTGCCTAAAATATATCGGTCAAATTACAAACCGTCGTTTGGCTCTGGAACTTATCAAATACATGCTTAATTTAACTTACACTGACGATAACTTTACCGATTCGGAAGGAGCTTTTATAGGAGAAACTGCCAATGCCTTACAAATTGAAGCAT
>JAGCRL010000196.1 GCA_017964705.1 Alphaproteobacteria bacterium | reverse complement strand
GTTTATGTGATATGAAAATCGTTGATAACAAAAAAAATACTTGATTTATTGAAAATAAGTGTGTATCAAGTATAGCAGTTCGGTAAATCCGAACAGGTATAGGGGTATAGCTCAGTTGGTAGAGCATCGGTCTCCAAAACCCAAAATAGAATTTTCCAAGTATTTAAATTTCCACATTTTTTATTGAATTTTCAGAGTAGTTAAGCAAAAAAAAATTTTTGCCTAGCGTACCTATGCGTACCTAGGCGTACTCGATTTTCTAAGCCGTTTCGGTATCATAAAGGTAATAAAAACGAAACGGAGTTTTCAAACATGGTAAAAAGTTTTCCTGGAGTGCGAACAGCAAATCGCATAAGAAATGGTAGAAAGGATATTTACTTTTCTATCCGTTATACAAGAAATGGCAAACAATATGAAGAGGGTATAGGCTATAAATCAGATGGTTTTACAGCGGAAAAAGCCTATGAGATATTAAAAGAGTTAAAAAACGATATAAAAGATTTTAAAGCAATTTCTTTACGCGACAAAGCCAACCAACGCGAACAAGAAAGAATTGCTAATGAGGCGGCAAATATCACGTTCTCGGAACTTTTTGAAGAATACTATCAGCCGCATATCCAAAATAAGGATAAAAAATCCACCTATGATCGCGAAGTCCATTTATACAAAAAGTGGCTTAAACCGATTTTTGGTGGTGTTAAGTTAAACCTCATTAGCCGCATTAGCCTCATTAGGGTGTTGCAGGCTATGGATAAAAAGCATTTATCCAATCGCACAAAACATTATGCGGTTGCATTAACGCGGCAAGTTCTCAATTTTGCAATCAGAAATGAATTATTTTCGGGTGAAAATCCGGCAGCAAGATTTGATGAACTGAAAAAAGATGATAACCGCCGTATGCGCTTTCTTTCCGAAGAAGAATTAAACGATTTATTGGCTGAAATTAAGAAACATAGCTATTCGGTTTATTTAATGGCACTTATATCGGCAGATTGTGGATTAAGAGCCGGAGAGATTTTCAAATTAACTTGGGCTGATGTGAGCCTAGAGACACAAATGCTGTTCTTGCGTGACACCAAAAACGGTAGAAATCGCTATGCCTATATGACAAATCGTGTATTTTATGAACTTTCAAAATTAAAACAACGTGAGGGTAATGAATTTGTATTTCAAGGTAGAAATGGAAACAAAATAGAACACGTTTCACGCACTTTTGAGCGAGCAGTTAGGGCATTAGGCTTAAATAACGGAATTACTGACCGCCGACAGAAAGTAGTGTTTCACTCCCTACGGCACACATTCGCCAGTCGGTTAGTACAAAGACGCGTTTCACTCTATGAAGTCAAAGAACTATTGGGGCATTCCGATATAGCTATGACTCAGCGCTATTCTCATTTAGCCGATGAAACGCTACGCGAAGCTGTTTCTAAGCTTAATTAGAACAGTAAAAATAGGTTACCATATTATTTTGTTTATTATTTCGGAACTTTTTCAAGTTTCGGCACTCAAAAATATTTTTGCATCCGAAAAAGGTGAAATGAGGTCTTCGCACGTCATGAAATTAAGAAGGCCATGGTGGTCTTCTGCCAAAAAAATGGAGAAAAATCATGACAAAAAACATTACATGTCTTGAAGACGTTCAAAAATTACCGCAACCAATGAGCAAAGAAATATTTGAAAAGTGCAAACAAGCAATTCTCGAAGAATCTTGCGCAGGTATTATCAGTCGCGTTCAGCTTGATAAGTTGTTATTCTTTATAAGCAGAAACACCTTGCGAAATCTCGATTGTAATAAAACAAAAGAAGGTATCAAAAATCCAATAAAAATAGGTACACGGAAATATGTGTATTACCGTGTTGAGGATGTTTTGGAATACATAGAAAGAGTTTATTGCACCGAACTCAAGCAAAAAATAGATAAAGCATATATTGAACTTGAAAACTATCTTACTGAACAAAGGAGAATTCGAGAAGAAAATGAAAGAAGATCGTCAACTTATTATAAAGATGGAAGGTTAAAAAATGAAAGTTAAAGAACATTTTTTATATAAGCAGGAAGGAGAGGCGCAAGCCTCTCCACTCCTTCCGAGAAATGATATTGGCATATCAAATCTCGATAATAAAAATGTGTGCAATATCACCGAAGCCTCAAACTTTTTAGATAGCGCCACATTCTATTCTAACCATGATATTAAAGTTATTCCGGTAAAAAAACAAGATAAAAAACCGCTAACTAATCACGGTTGGAAAGATGCAAGCGACAATGAAGTCGTATTGCAGGAATGGAACAAACAATTTCCAAACTGCAACATAGGTATTCCAACCGGCGCTATCAACAATATATTTGTTGTTGATGTTGATGGGGAAAGCGGTGCACAATCTTTAATGGCGCTTGAAAATACTTATGGTAAACTTAATACGCCTACTGTCGACACCGGAAAAGGAAAGCATTTGTATTTCAAAATGCCGGAAAATGTAGATATTAAATGTAGTACAAGCAAAATTGCACCGCATATTGATATACGCGGCAATGGGGGCTATGTTGTTGCTCCGCCCTCTATTCACCCAAACGGCAATAAATATACTTGGATTAATTTTGACTTTAGTCAAGATTTTCCAACCGCGCCAGAATGGTTGATTGATTTAATTAACAATCCCGAAAAAACAGATATTGATATGTTGCTTGATGAAATAGCCAACGCTCCAGAGGGAACACGGAACGATAGATTGTTAAGTAATACTATCAAAATTTTTAATAGTGCAGATAGACAATTTCGCGATATTTCCGAAATCAAAGAAGATGTTGTAAATGCCGCGCTTGAATCAGGATTAACAAAAGCAGAGACAGTAAAAACAGTTAGCAATGCTATCAAGTTTTCAGAGGTTCACAGCAATAATCAAGCAGACACAGAGCCGGATATGGATATCCTTAAATCTAAGGACCTATTACCAGCTCCACAGCTTGATACAAGCATCCTTAAAAGCTTAGAGCCGTGGGTAGCGCAAACAGCACAAAATACTAATGCGCCGGTTGATTATGTCGCATTTTCATTGCTAGCAGGTGCGGCAGGCGTTATCGGTTTATCTCGTTCCGTTTCCCCTTGGGCAGAATGGATTGAACCATGCTGTTTATGGATTGGTGCTGTTGGAGAGCCAAGCTCCGGCAAAACACCGGCGACTACTCCTATTCGGCGTATTCTGAATCGAATTGAAGAGGAAAGAAAAGGACCTTATTTTGCAAAACTAGCTGAATGGAAACGCATCAGAGAAATAGCAAAACAAAAGAAAAAGGAGTGGGAAGATCAGGTCAAAGAGAATCCTGACTTTGCACCTCATTTCCCTAGCGAAGCTATCATTCCGGTAAAACCGCAAACATATCGCTTTGTTTACGGTGATACTACACAAGAGGCAATCACAAAAGATATGGAGCGCAATATCAAAGGTGCAATTCTTTTCCGTGATGAATTGTCCGCATGGATTTGTGGTATGAATCGTTATAATAACGGCAGTTCCGAGCGCGGTTTTTGGCTTGAGGCTTTTAATGGCCACAAGTTTGTATGCGACCGCGTTAAATATGATGATGACCGCTTAGAAATTAAAAATCTATTGGTATCGGTATTCGGTACTATACAGCCTCAAAGGCTTGTTGACACGCTTTTTGATGACCGCGGCGACGGCTTCCTTGCCCGCTTTCTTTGGGTGTATCCAGCGGTTATACCGCCTGCTATACCGCAAAATATTGCTTTGCCGGAAACCGCACTTAAAGCATTGCAAAAGCTGGATACTTTATTAAATCCATATGCAGATTTTGCAGAAGAACAGAAAAAATGCTTGCCATTAAGTATAAAAGCAAAAGATGTTTTTAGCGCTTGGTATATTGAACATTTAACCAGAACTCAGCAGGAAGAAAGTAATATCAAATATTTTCTTGGTAAAGGACAAGGCTATGTTCTTAGGCTTGCCTTACTTTTAGAGCTTTTGTGGTGGAGTAGCTCAGAATCTGCAGAGCCGACAGAGGTTAGCGCGGAAGCAATCGAGGCAGCGATGAGTCTTTATGATAGCTATTTATTGCCTATGTGCGAGCGCGTTTATTATATGTATTACAGTCCGGCATATAATTTAGAAGCGCGTGCATTGGCTCGATGGATTCTCGAAAATAAGCTGGAAAGATTCACTCTGCGTGAGGTTTATAATAACGGCACAGTAAAATATCTGCGCCGTAAAGAGCCGACAGAAAAAGCAGCAAAACGATTAGTGGAGTTAAATTGGCTACGCTATGAGGATACACGAGCCGGAACGACCAAAGGCAAATGCCGAAGAACTTATTATGTTAATCCCGAAGTTTACGAACTAGCGGAAAATTATTAGAAAAATAGAAAAAGAAAGGGCGAGTCTCAACGATTCGCCCTTTTTGATTATTAGCCGATACGACCTAAAAATTTATTGCCTTTATTCCACCTAGCCTCATATTTATCTCGGACTTGATAAACCCAAACATCAGCATCGTATTTATCATCAACCCAACAAATAACTGCTGTTGAACCATATTCACTATCAGAAAAATACCAAATTTCATCTTTGCAATCAGCTTCATAAATATCTCTTGTTTTATAAAACCATAAATCAGCTTCGTATTTATCGTTAACCAAAAATACTTTTATGACTTTCGGAAAGAAATATACGTCATTTGTTGCATAAATTTTTGCCATTGTTTTTACCCTTTCATGAAATTAAAAAAACAGGCGCATCATCTTTTAAGATGCGCCATAAATAGAAGTCGAAAAAAGTTTCTATTTTATTTTGGGTATTATCTATCTTTTTATAAGAAAAGGTTTAAGTTTCTCTTTAGTAATTGAAAAACTTATTGGTCCTATATAGCCAGCTGCAATTTCATATGTTCCATATGTAAATTCGATATTTGTATTATTCAATACAACAGGCTTTTCCGGTAAAGGAATATAAGGTGTAAATATTGATAAGTAATCATCTAATTTTCCGCTATAAGGCTGATTTCCTGTTTCTTTTAGATAATTTATTAGATATTGTTCAATTCCTTGTTGTAGTAATGTTTGAAATTCTTTTGATTCAATATTTCTAAATAGTCTCTGATTATACTCACTAGGCAAAACGACAGATGATGTGGAATTATTTTGTAGTGCTTTTGGATTTTCTTTTTTGATATACTGTAATAAACTACTGCAATTTTGAGTAAAATTTTTATATTTTTCTTCAGAAGATTTTTCTCCTACAATATATAAGCATAAATTAGCTATTTTATTTCCGGCGTAATCTGCGTTATAATCTGCACCATTGCTTAACAATTCCTCAACTGCTTGACTGTCGGCGTAATGGAGAGCATAGGCAAGCATAGTCATGTCTGGTTCTAAATTACGTTTGATTTTGGCATTGACATCAGCTCCCGCTTTAATAAGCAACTTCATTATTTGAATGTCGCCAATTGCTAAACTCAAAGGATTGACCTCAGCTCCAGATTTTGTGTTACAAACTGCATTAACATCAGCACCGGATTCTATCAATATTTTTGCAATTTCTACACTATCTTTATTTGCATAATCCCCTGTTCCATCATAAATTGCTAAAAGAAGCGGTGTAGCATAATCATCTAGATAGCACTCATCATCTTTCGATATATTGACATCAGCACCATTAGCAATTAACTGCTTCACTTCTTCTAATTTACCACCTAACACAGCCGAGTGCAGTTCATCTGCTAATTTTTTACGATTATTAACCATTGATATTGTTTTATTGGATTGTAAAATATGATAGGAAGTCGCTTGCGTATATAAACTAAATATTACACCAACTGTTATAATTAATAAAATGGCAATTCCTATATTTGTTAGGATTTTATTTCTTTTTTTGATATTTTTCGATTCTATTAATGATGCACAACCTGTATTTATTTGTAAAAATTGATAAGAAACTACCCATATAGCTAATGGAATACAGAATATTATGTAGAAAAATATGGCCCATGCAGAAGAACAATATCTGTATTTATATGTTTCTTTTTTAATGGCATAAAATGTAAAAAAAACAGCACTTATAATAACTAATTGAGGAAAGATACTGTCTTTACTCGCAGTAGCATATTTAAAAAATGCTGAAAGAAAACATATAAGGAAAAAATAAATAACAGAAATAGAAAAGGATAATCCTAAATGCTTCCAATTTATTTTAGGCTTTGACAAATTATCATATGATTTCACATCAGAATCCGATTGAAGAATTTTTTTCTTTTCTATTTCAAATTGTTCTCGGGTTATAATTCCTTTTTCTCTTAATTCATTCAATTTTTCTAGCTGTTCAATATTCATATTATTAATCCTCCAAACTACAACGAAATCTACTACTCAAATCTAAATAGGAATTTAATTCTTCACGGGAGCTACCTATTACCAATATTTTTACTTTATCTAAAAAAGAAATGTTTCTAGAAACAGCTTGTTTAATACAATTGCACTTTTCCTGTGATGCTTCTTCATTGCATAACATTATTTTTGGAAATTCATTTTCAACAACTATATAGATAGCAATAAAAACAAAACCTAGACATATAATGTGACTTATTCTTATGCCTCCACGATTAGCAGGTTTATCAGATAAAGATGTTTTTTCTATTTTTTCTTGAGAAACTTTTGCTGAATTTAAATAATTTGCAACTTGTTCATCAAGCTCTTTTTGTGTCAAGGCGCCTTTATCCTTTAACTTTCGCAATTTCTCTAAATCTTCAATGTCCATTTCTATATTTCTCCTACTGTAATCTCTTTATTTTCTTCACTGTTCTTGTTCCGCTCAAAGAATCGTATTTATACACCCCGTCACGCAAGAAAAGACCTTTTACAATAGCACCATCAATTTGGTTGGAATCTTTTGCGTTAGATTCTATAAAAACTAATTGTTGCATTTCATCAGCCATATCATTAAGATCTCTGTTAAGCTCATCCGGTTCACCAGTTGTCATTGACATCAGCGTGGAAAGTTGCGAAAAAGCCGCCAGCATTTGTATTTCTTTAAGGCTCATATTTATTCTTGGCTTTACCAAAGTACCAGCTTCCTGTTGCTCAAAAATTTGAAATTCACCTTCTAATAAGCATCTATTCTTTTTGCTTAAAATTCCGCCATCGCACCACTCTGCATTATATTTTTTTGACAGTGCTAATTTTTTTGCTTCTTCTTCCCTTTTCTTCTTTAATTCTTCCTCTTCAGTTATTTTAGCGGCTTTGATTTTTTTGTCTTTATCCCTTTGTACCTTTAAGATGCTTTCTTTATATTTCATATATTTCACTGCATCTTCCGGACGCTCTTCTGCACAGATTTCACATGCTTCCAATAATTTATGAAAGATGTTATCATCTGCATCTGCTGTTAAGGTCTGATATATTTTCTTGGTATCATACCACTCCTTGCCTTGCTGAATTGATGATACATATTGTATGCCTTCATTATTATCATATTTGAAATAGTCAGAAAGAAAAAAACAATTATTTGGTATTTCAGCTCGGGCCTCTCTATACTGTTCATTAATAGCAGAGAGTCTTTCATTAGCGCATCCGACTAACAACAATATAGCTGTAAATATAACTAAAAAATGTTTCTTCATGTATTATATACTCCACTATGAAAAAAAAGAAAACTTAAACACAGTGTAATGTGTTTTGGATTCGCTGTCAATAAAAATGGCAATAAAACACACAGCCGACCGCTATGGTATTTAACACATTAAAATGTGAAAATAACCGGTGATCTGAAAGGCTGAATATGACCGAATCAACTATAATCTTAAAAACTTTAGGCAGGCGAATTGCCGCACTCCGCAAAAAGCAGGGAATGAATCAAGAAGAATTTGCGGACGTTTCCGGCAAGATGATTAACACAATTTCTAATATTGAGCGTGGTTTAAGCGATCCGAAAGTAACAACTTTGCTCTCGTTAGCAGAGGCTCTAAATGTTTCAGTAGATTCATTGTTTAATGACAACGAGCAACCACCGACTGAGGAACTGCCGGAGGCTGTGCAAACCATATTAAAGCTGATTAAAAACCAAGACACACGCACATTAAAAGTAATTCAGAGACAAATTGAAGCGCTTTTAGAGTTGAAAAATAATATTTAAAAATAAATAAATATTGAGATTTTGATTCCATTAATATACAATTCAAACATATTTTGTAAGGTGTTCAAAATGAATATTAATGGGATAGATATAAAAAGAACAGATAAAAATACTGTAATTTGCAAAATTACTTCTTTCACAAATGAGTTAAAGCAAATAATTATAGATGAAATTTCCTCTATCGCTCGAGGAAAGAATGGAATAATGTTTTCACATAATGAAGTATTGCGTGAAATGCTTGAAATATGCCATAATAATCAAAACAGAATTAAAGGAATGATAGGTGAATTATTAGCGCATCTTTTGATAAATAAAGAAATAGAAGATTTTCTTCCTCTTTCATGTCTTATGAATTTAGAAGAAAAAAGTTTTAAGAAGGGCTTTGATATTGTATACTATTCCCAACAAAACAATGAATTATGGTATAATGAAGTAAAATCAGGTAGTTCATCTAAAATAACAAGGACACCGACAAAAGGTACTAAAATATTATTAAAAAGAGCGCAAAAAGATATGAAAAGCAAATTTTTTATAAACTCTCAAAATTTATGGTCTAATGCTATGAATCACGCACAGATGGCTGCAAACACTAAAAATATAAATCTAATAGAAATATTAAGAAAATTTAAAAATTGTATGGATGAAACTCCTAATACTTCCAAAAAATCAAAAAATATAATATTAACATCTGTTTTATATTGTGATATATCCTCTGATATTGATTATACAGCGATAGTAAACTATAGAAAAAAACTAAATATTGAGCCTTTTAAGAATTTAATAATATTTGCCATCCATAAAAAAACTTACCAAGCTATTAAAGATTTCATTAATCAAGAGGCTAGTAAATGATAAATTTTTCAATCCAGCAGTTACGAAATCAAAGAGATAAGTCAAAAGAATTTTTTGATTTATATAAAGAATTTATGATTAATGAAAAAATAGAATTAAATGAACAGCAAAAATCATATTTATTATCTCTTGCAATTATATTCTTAAATCAACAAGATATTAATTTGAAAAAATTAGGTTATAGAATAATAGTCAGATATACAACAATATACAAAGATTATATTCCATTATACGAAACAAGCATAACTCTAGGCTTTATTCCTGTAACAAAGTTAATAGAAAAAATAGTTATTGCAAATAATAATCCTACATTTTCAATGATACTTACTTCTGCATATATGAATCTTTTTAAAAAAGATAATATATATTTAACCGAGGAACAAAAAGAACTTTATGATTTTACTAAAAAAACAATTTCTTCCGCTTTAATAGTTGCTCCAACATCGTATGGAAAATCAGATTTAATTATTAAACTTGTAAGTCAAAACCTAGATAAGAAAGTATGTATAGTAGTGCCAACAAAAGCCTTACTCTCCCAAACACAGAGAAGACTATTAGATAACAGTACTATATATAAAAGTCTAAATAAAATAATATTACATCCTGAAATGTATAAAGATGAAGATAAATTTGTAGCGGTCTTAACACAGGAACGATTATTAACGCTTCTAAAGAAAAATAAGAAATTAAATTTAGATCTTATTCTGATAGATGAAGCCCATAACATATTTAATGATACAGAACGAGATATTTTGTTATATAAAGTTATGATTATAGCTAAACATAGAAATCCTCAAACAGTATTTAAATTCTTTTCTCCATTTATAGCCAATAGTAATAGTCTTCTGTCTAGTAATTTTAAGATAGATATAGAATCAAAAAAAATTTCTGAATACATAAAAATAGAAAGATTTTATTTATACGATGCTATAGATAAAAAAAGACTAGAAATGTACGATCAATTTTTAAATGAAATAATAATTATTGATGATAAAAACACATACCAGAATGAAATAGATTT
>JAGCRL010000195.1 GCA_017964705.1 Alphaproteobacteria bacterium | reverse complement strand
TGGGTTTTACCGGGCTCGATATCAAACTTCCATTCATATATGTTGCCTTCCGTGAAAGTGCCAGCTAAAGTTTCTTTGATAACTTTGGCCTGACCGTGAAGCGGTTGTTTGATAACCATATGAACCGTATCTTTGTTTTTGTTTTTTGTGCTGTAAGTTGCTTTATAACGATAGGTGGTAAAAATCGTAGGGCATTTTTGATTGGGCTTTTGAAATTGTTTTTCGGTGATCTTGGAAATATCGGTAATGTTGCCTTCGCCGTAAACATCAAAAAATTTGCCTATCTGTAAAGAAACTTTTTGTCCTTCGGCTTTGTTATCTATCATATTTTCTCCGATGAATTGCAAAGCACCTTTTTCATCAGGGGCATACAAACTGATTTTTCCTTGCGGTAAGGGCATACCTAAACCGTCTTCTTTATTGTTTGTGAAATGATATATAATGTTCGGATGAACATCTTTATAGGCGCTTTTAGTAGTGCTGCTAAAGCTTAATGAAGAGTTGATGACACCTTCTTTTTGGTATTTTACTTTTGGTGCCGTGATAAATGAAACTTGTTTAATTTGACCGTTTTTTAATTCTGTTTTACCGGGAATTTCATAAACATAATAGCTGTCTAATGAAGTGGGGGCAGCTATGACGGCTTCTTCATCTGCAAAGGAAGCGGCATTTGCCAACATACCTTGTGTTTGAACGGCTTTTAACATGCGATGGTGCAAATATTGCGTAACGGTGTTGACATTACCGGCAATCAAATTGACTTTGACATTATTATAGCCGCTGCCGGAATTATTGGTTACGGCGGCGCGACCAAGCAAAGCCAGATATTCTTTGTTATTGACTTTGGCAATGTAGTTGGCTTGCCAGGTAAAACCGGAAGTTAAATAGGCCAGATTTAAATCTTTGGTGGCAGCAGTAGGGGATTCTATTTTGGCCATTAATACCGGGGTGCTGTTTAGCTCTTTGGGAATTGAATCAAATAAAACACGACCGGGGAAATTTGTTTCTATACCATAGTCAAACTTTAATAACGGAGAATCTTGATTGGCGGAAACAAGTAAGGCGCGTTTGAAGATATTTGAGCCATCTTGAGGATTAGTGCGGACGGTGTTGACCTCTTTGCCGAGGTTAGCTTGTAATAAGGTGGAGTAATTGATGCCGGCATAGTCATAATTCTGCTCTAAAACGCGAATGTCTGCGCCATAGATGAAAGCTGATTCCGGTCGCATTTGTTGGGCAACTTCATCAAAGATGATTTCATTGATGCCGGACTTTAAATCTGTGGTTTGACTTTTTTTGATTAAAGCCAGATTTTGATTGTAAATGGTAATTTCTGTTTCGGCTAGGGCATTAGCGGTACATAATGCGGTTAGGCTGAGTAACAATACGGTTTTTTTCATCAATCAATCTCCTTTATAAATATATGGTTTTGATATAGCGCAAGAAAAGGATGAAATCAACCTTTTAACAGTGCGGAAAAATTATCAATTTGTTTTTTTATGGCATCAATGCGGTTAACAAATGTGGTTGCAGAATTTGGTTTGATAAGAGAAAGTTGGTGGTGTAGCGGTTGGCTTGTTTCAAACCAGATATATATTTTGCCACGCATTGAGGCGATAAGAGTTTTTTTTGCTTTTAGCAGGTGCATCAGCTCTATAATCGGAGTATCTGCCCGGTATTTTTTTAAGAATGACATCAGCTCACCGGAAGAGATAGGTTTATTTTGGATGAGCTCTAATTGGCCTTTAGCATATTCTAAGGTCATGGGGGTGGTTATTTCTGCAATAATGCCTTCAAACGTGGTGTGGTTGAGGGCTAAGAATTTGGTAGAAATAATCGAATAAAAAGTGTCTTCTTCTAATGAAAAATTATTGCCGCGAATAATGTTGCGGCATTCTCTGATTTGGTAGTCGGTTACAAGTTCTTGATCGGATAAAGTGTTTTCATTTATGCCTTTGCCGATATCAAATTTTAGTTGGTTAAATATCGGTTCGGTTGTGGAAAGGATGGTACCTTCACCACGTGCTTGTAAATCATTGCGGAGTTCTTTTAGCATAATGTATGTCAGCAAAATGGAAATAATGAGAGCGAGTATTTTGCTGGCAATAAAGTTGGTATAATATAAGGCGGCTACCAATAAACTGCCGATAAGAAGAACAACAATAATTGCTTGGCGGAGATAGCGCTGTCTGCAATATTCGATGATTTTGGTTTCTTTGTTGAGCATAGGGTATTCTCAAAAAAAATTAAAACATATGTATTTTTATAATGAAAATTGGTTAATATATAATAAAGACGGCAAAAAAGAGGGGTGAAAAAATATCTTGCCAAGCCTTTAAAAGTATGTTATAGTATAGGAAATTAGATTGTAAAGCATAGGAGGAAAAAATGGCAACTAAAGAAGAAAAACTTGAAAAATTAAAAAAAGCTAAAAAAGATTATCAGGAAAAAGTTATAAAAGCAGGAAAAAAAGCTAAAGAAAAACTTAAGAAACCTGCGAAGAAAGCCGGTAAAGCAATTGGGGATAGTGGAGTTGGAACTAAGATTGTTGCCGCGACAGCAGCGCTTACTCTTGGCGGTGCTATGAATGATGCGAATGCGCAAACCTATCAAGGAGGCACAGGTACCACAAAAACGGTTACAATGAATGGAATTACTTTCCAGATGTCTACGCCAACTCCGGAAGAGCAAGCCAGATTAGATGCCACAAACAGAGCCAGACAACAAGCAACAGGCAGAGCTCCTCAATCTGGATACACTCAGAGTGGTGGATATAGGCAAAATCAAGGTGGTTATCAGAGTGGCGGATATGCGCAAAATAG
>JAGCRL010000194.1 GCA_017964705.1 Alphaproteobacteria bacterium | reverse complement strand
TTTTAATTGTTCCGGTATAATAAGAATATTTTAGCCCGAGGATAGCTAAAACGCCATTTAATACAACATAATTTTATAAAAATAATTCTTATTAATTCGTTAATTACATCAACATAAATCAAATTTTCTGACAAGCAAAAAAAATAATTGTCAGATACAAAAAAAATTGGCATTTTTTAAATGTTTGATTTAGCCAAAAAACATCTTTTATTTGATTGTTGAAAAACTATTATTGTGGATAATTATCTTATATTCATAAAGGGCAAATGGTCTTTCATCGAATAAGACTCTTTGGGACTGATAATCAGGTGATCATATAATCCTATGCCAACCAATTCTAACCCCTCTTTTAATTTTTTGGTCATCATAATATCGGTCTTTGATGGGGTGCATTCACCGGATGGGTGATTATGAGCGATGATAATATGACTGGCATGAAACATTAATGCTTTGGAGATAATATCTCTGGGACTGATCATCACAGCATCTATTGTGCCAACCTACTCTATGCTATCACGCATAAATTTCCCTTGCTTATCAATATATATAATCAATAACCTTTCTTGACCGCCATAGCCAATAGCTGACCGGCAATATTCTATCAGCCGACGTTTATCTGTCATGGAAGGGGCATCTTTTTCATGCAAATTATCCCAACAAATTCTGCTGGCACAAGTATGAACTAACGAAAAAAGTATTGCCGCATTTTCGCCAAGACCTTTGATATTTACTAATTCTTCTATGGGTGCTACAAAAATGTTTTCTATATGTTGGTATCTTTTTAACAGCTCTTTTGCTAGCGGCTTAACATCTCGACGCGGAAGTGCATATGTGAGCAATAATTCAAGCAATTCATAATCTGGCATAGAGTGACCACGATCAATGGTGAAGCGCTTTTTTAATCTTTGCCGATGCCCCATATAGTCCGGGACTGCTGTTTTACTTTTTTCGTCTGTTTCTTTATTCATGTTTAGTCCTACTTTTTAAATGGCGGTTTATCCAACCCTTTCGGTGAATAGGTGAAAACTTCATAACCGTCTTTAGTAACTCCGAGTGAATGCTCAAATTGAGCAGATAATGTTCTGTCTCTTGTTACGGCAGTCCACCCATTAGGGAGAATCGTGCCATATGGTTTTCCGATATTAATCATTGGTTCTATTGTAAAAAACATGCCTTCTTTTATTAAAGGACCGGTACCTTTTTTACCAAAATGCAAAACATTGGGCTCATCATGGAAAACTCTGCCAAGCCCATGTCCGCAAAACATTTCCACAACAGAATAACCGTATTTATGGGCATATTCTTCAATGACCGCGCCAATATCACCAAAATGTGCACCGGGCTTTACAACATCTATTCCGCGCATTAAGCATTCGTAAGTTACATCACATAATCTGGTTGCTTTTAACTTCGGTTTACCAACGTAGTACATTCGAGATGTATCACCGTACCAGCCATCTAAGATTACCGTTACATCAATATTAACTATGTCTCCATCTTCCAACTTTCTTTCATCCGGTATACCATGGCAAATCACATGATTAATTGAAGTGCAAATTGTTTTGGGATATCCATTATACCCCAGACATGCTGGGATTGCATTATGTGATTGAATAAACTCGCGACATAAATCATCTAAATGTTCTGTGGTAACACCGACATCAACAAAATCGGTGATATAGTCTAAACATTCGGCCGCCAACTTTCCAGCTTTGCGCATACCTTCAAAATCTGCCGGTTCATAAATTTTAATGCCATTTTTATCTGTTGAAGACAATTTTTTACTCCTTTTGTTTTGTTCTACTTTTGTTTGTATATCTTTTGATTTAAAAATGCAAGTTTTTTTATTATATTCTCTTTTTTATT
>JAGCRL010000193.1 GCA_017964705.1 Alphaproteobacteria bacterium | reverse complement strand
ATTTGTAATTTGCTCTAATTCCTTATCATAATAAACAATGTAGTCACCATTACCCACAATCAATATATTAGATGGTGCCTTATATTCCATTCTGATTTTATTTGGCTTTTCTACATAAAGATGCCCTTCCACTTTTTCACCGTTACTGGCAATCTGCACAAAATCTGCCGAAAGTGTTTTAATAGAATTAAGATAAGACTCAACTTTTTGAATATCTTCTTTTTTAGCCGTTGCCGCAAAAGCCTGTGAAGCTATCAGGCACAAAGACACAACTAAAGCAAAAACTCGTTTCATTTTAACCTCTTTATTATTACAAGTATTAGCAATCTAATACAAGCCCAAAAATTTTTCAACTATTTTATCAAATTTTATTAAACATAACGATAATTACTAACAAAAGTTCAACTATTATTTTTCCAAATAGCGTTGTACCATAGCCAAACTAACCTCATCCAACACAAGTACAATATACGAACCATGTATAAACAAACCTTCCTTAGCCGGCCATGCTTTTGCCTGATTAAGCAAATAATTTCTGATTTCCGGATTTTGCAAGGCTTCTTCTTGAGCATCTCCGCTCAAAAAATCGGTTTGATAAAAGAAGTTATAGGCATCTTTTGCATGTCCTTCCGGATAATATGCCCGATCTAACAATTCACCGTTAGTTATCTCATACTCACCTTTACGATAATATTTAGCACGCAAACTTTTTTCACCTATTTGCAGCAACTGATATTGCCTATCAATGTCAAATTCCGGCATTTTTTCCAACCTGGTAATAATTCGTTCGGCCAATTTGGTTTCTGCCTCCCAACCGAATTTCCATACCTTTTCCGCATAAGCAATCCGCACAAAATTCATAAAGATAATCAAAACAGCCAACACATAACCAATTCGCCGCACCACAGGGCCGCCCAAACGCAACACCATAACAAACAGTAATGCAAACAAAAACGGTAGTCCAAAGAACCCCATTTTAACCAAATTCTGATAAGGATTAGCTACAAACGCCAAAGCCATCACCGAAGCTAAAATCAAAAACAGAATCAAAACCAAGCCACGCGCTGCAACTTTTGCTGTCGATGCCTTAAAAATAAGCACTCCTAGTGCTATTAAAGCAAATATTCCATACATCAATTTATATGAAATATCCATAAACGGCAATGGCTGAGCAAACTGCATAAAAGATTGATAAATAACCGCCGGCAATCTCCATAACGGCATGGTCAAACTAAGTGCGGCAGCATGTTCCGGTAACAAATGATGAGTTTCATGCAACAAAAACAAAATCAGCCAATAAATAGTCAAAGCCGCCGTAAAATTGGCCAATCCTTGCCTAACATTACGAGCCGCATCCACAAAACTGATTTCCGCATAAACAACTTTAACAAAAATTTGCCCCAAAATAGCCACTGCAATAAAATTAATAACCGGCATATACGTTCCTAACGCCCATAAAAACAGCAGAATAGAAATCATATTATAGCCATAGGTATAAAAATCAGTTTTTCCATGTTTCTGAGAAAGAATTAGAGCTGTCAACACCATTGCCGGCAAAAACATAATTCCCAAAGAAGATTTAACAAAATAAAGCACACTAAGCGTATATGGTGTAACCGCAAATAAAAGCCCTGTAATCACAATTGGTAATTTCTTTTCCGGCAATTTCCAATAAATAGCCAACAAAACACCTGCCAAACTTAACCCGGCAAATCCCCAAAGATTATTTGCCACCGGCAATATTTTACCATCAAACAACAATTCCTGCAGCCAATAAACCGAAAAAGTCCCTTGTGCGATTCCTTCTCCATGATCAACCGCCGAGCGTACAGCTGCCCAATCTTCATTCCCCCACATAAAATTGATGGTATGAAACAAAAAGCCAAATTAATAAACAAAAACAACCACCAAAAACTTTGCCTATAATAATCCGGAATACGATGATAAAGTTTGCTGCATTCATCTGCCCAATCCAAATCACAACAAATATGTTTAATTTTTGCAAAAACAGTCGGCAAAAGCAAAACATACAACACCGCCGCCGTCAAAAATCCCCATAACATTGCATGGTCTGGAGCAATTTGCGAATTTGCCTTAACCAACAAAGCACCGCCGATAAAAACAATCAAACCGCAGATAACTGCAACTAAAAAACTAAATACATATTTGGACACAACAAACCTCTCCAATTAATTGAGCTATCCACAGTATAAAAGCTCCACAAATAAGATACAAGCATTCACTCAAGCTTATTCACTATTTTTGTGCAAGAAAACTTTTTCAAAGTGCTCCAAATACGGCGAAATATTCTTCTCAAATTTATTATGACAAAAATAATCTCTTGGTCGTTTAGAAAGTTTATAATAATTTTCTATACAACTTTTTCCGACAACAATTCTATTAACCGTTATCCGACAACGTTCCTGATTAAATTGTCCCCAAACAGTAAACACCAAAATCACACCGATAATACCGTAATTAACAGTTTGCAAAACCCTACTCTGTCCATAACTTCCCAAAACAAACACCACCGGTATCAAAAATAATACATATGGTAAATATCTTCCCGTACTATCTGTAATTTCATAAACCGACTCACCGCGAAAAAGCGCGATAGCCGCAATACCACCGCCTAAAATAATTGCAACACTCAACAATCCTTGTCTGTCCGTAATTTTATATTGCCGCCAAAATAAAAACAAACACCAACCCAGCAATAACAAACCGATAATAATTGCCGCCAAATGATCTTCCGGCTGAATAAAAAATCCGCTTAAAGGCGCTGTCAACAAATAAAAAAACTGATAATAAAAAGAAAAAGAAAATACTGCCCACCAATCAATTGTGATTGGATTAGAATTTCTCATTTCCACACAGAATAAAAATAATATAACTGCCAAACATTCCAACCATACCGTTGCAAATAAAACTTCCGTTTTTCTTTCTTTTTTTTGCTTGGCCTGATAGATATTTTTTAACAAATAACACCCTGAAAACATAATAACAAAAGATATATTCATCGCTAAAACGGAACACAAAATCATCACCGCGCTTTTTAATCTGAAAGATAAATTTTGTGTTTCATTAAACCCAAAATAAACCGCCATCAACATAAAGAAAAAATACCACCATGTCTGAGATAAAATCGGCCAAAACAAATTATCCAACATATAATCCGCAAACAATGGCAAAAAACATAGCATCAACAACCATCTTTGTGTTGGATACACATATTGCCGCAAAAAACAATACCACCCCGTCACCAATAACAAATAAATACCGTATGAAATAAAAACATTACTTTTAAACGACAAATGTAACTTTTCCACCAACAAATACTGAAGATTAGTAAAAAATTGCAAGTTTTCGTTATTATAAGCAAACAAATGCTTTAAGATACTGCCTTTAACCGGAACAAACTTCCATTCATCCCAATGCGGATAAACATCCCCGTAAGCTATCAAATAATATAAAATACGCCCGCCGCAAAAAACAAGCAACAGCAAACTCATCCACCATAAATACATTGAAATTTTCTGTGTTTTATCTCTCATCAACCAATCTCTGTAATTACCCTAATACACACATATTAAAGCTATTTTTTTAAGAAACCACAAAAAACAACCTAAATTCACATATAACAAACTGTAACTTTTTGTTACTTTACAATCCACACTCTGCTACCTATGCTTATATTAATTGTTAAAATCTAAACTAGGGAGAATAAATATGATACACCAAACAGCCGTTGTGGAACCTGGCGCACAAATCGATCCGAGTGCAGAAATTGGACCTTTCTGCTATATCTCAAGCCAAGCCAAAATCGGTGCCAATTGTCGTTTACTGGCACGTGTTACAATATTAGGAAACACCACTTTAGGTGAAGGTAACATTGTATTCCCCAATGCCTGTCTTGGTGGCGGTCCTCAAGATCACGGTAACGAATTTCAACCGGATGCTCGTCTGATTATCGGCAATCGTAATGTTATCAGAGAAAATGCAACCATGCATGCCGGAACCCCCAAAGGACAAACCTCAATAAATGGTGAAGAGCCGGAAAAATTAACCACTCGCGTCGGTTCTGATGGTATGTTTATGGTTAATTCGCACGTTGCTCACGATTGTGTTGTCGGGGATAATGTTATTATGACCAACAACTCGGTTATCGGCGGCCACGTTCGTTTAGGAGACGGAGTTATTTTAGGTGGCAACTCAGCCGTTCACCAATTTGTCCGCATCGGTCGCAAAGCTATGATTGGCGGACTGACCGGTATCACACGTGATGTTATCCCGTTCGGTATGGTTACCGGAGACAGAGGTTATCTGCGCGGCCTAAATCAAATCGGCATGAAACGTGGCGGTTATGATGAACATACGGTTAAATCAGTTGTTCGT
>JAGCRL010000192.1 GCA_017964705.1 Alphaproteobacteria bacterium | reverse complement strand
TTATTAATTTCTTTATCATTTTATAGAGTTTGTTGGATGACCAGTTGGCTTCACCTTGAATAGTAGCTACTTTTTTGCCGTTACGATCCATAATTACCGTGTAGGGGGTTGTTCCGATACCAAGGCTTAAAGAAAGTTTGTTATCTATGTCGCTATAAAAAGGGACTGTCGGAGCACCATATTTGGTTAAAAACGTGCGTTCTTCTTTGGTATTTTTCCATTCAGATGAAGAAGAAATCAGCATGACTTTAATGTTGTCATGTGCGGCTTTGGGGTATAGTGTTTCAATATATTTCATTTCTCTTAGGCAGGGAGCGCAGGTTTGAGACCAAAAAATAAGAATGGTTAAATCTGCGGCCGGGTCCAAAATTGGTTTGGCATGATTGTTTTCTGAAACTAATGAAACATCCGGCATACTTACGGGATATTCTAAAACATATAAACCTCTGGGAGCACTGTAAGCAGCTGCATTGAAAGAAATTAAACATAAAACTAATAACAAACGATAAAATAAAGCCATGATTTTTTTCCTGTTAATAAATAAATTGTATTTTTTACAAACGGCACTTTTGATATATGCTTTAATTAGTATATAATAACATATAGGTTAAAAAATGAAATATTTAGTTAAATTTTTAATGATTTTTTCAATATTTTTTTCCATTCTATATATAAGCGGATGTGGTAGAATCTCTTCTAATGTTCCGGTTGAGGGCAGTGGGTACCCACATACTTATCCCAGATATTAGTTGTGCATAAAATAAAAGAGGAATTAAATATGGATAATAAAAATGATGATTATTCGGATGTGGTTATCCCTTATGTAGAATTTGCGGAGAATGCGAATGAGCGGACACCATGTATTTTGGTTTTAGATTGTTCCGGTTCTATGCGCGGAGAGCCTATTAAACAGCTTAATACCGGTTTGCAAGCATTAGAAAAAGAACTTAAAGAAGATATTGATGCAAGTTCCAGAGTGCAGTTGTTGGTTATTAAAGCATACGGAAAAGATGATGCGGAAATTTCTGCTGATTGGGTGGATGCAATGAATTTTACGGCTCCGACCATGGAAGCATCCGGCTTGTCACCTATCGGAAAAGCGATGGTGCTGGCATTGGAAAAAATTGAGCAGCAAAAGTGTTTATATGACAGTTGGGGAATTACTTCTAAACGGCCATGGATATTTTTAATCAGTGACGGTGAGCCAACTGATTATGGTTGGGAGCAGGCGGCAGCTATGTGTCGTGAAGCACAGCAGAATAAAAAAGTTGTTATTCATGCGGTTGGAACGCAAGGAGCAAATCTTGAAAAGTTAGCTAAATTTTCATTGATGGAGCCAAAGCGTTTGAGCGGTTTGAAATTTACGGAGTTTTTCTTGTGGCTTTCTCGCAGTGTGTCCTGTATTTCTCGTGCGGCACCAAATATGCCTGATATTTTAGATGATATTGAGGGCTGGCATGAAGAAAATGTCTAATCATATAAGAGTGATTGCAACTAAAATTACCGGTAGTTTACATGAGGCGAAAAAAAAGCCTTGTCAGGATTTTTATCACTATGCTTGTTCCGGAAATAAGTTGGTGGCAGTGGTTTCTGACGGGGCAGGTTCTGCCAAGTATGGTAAAATCGGGGCAAAAATTGTTTGTGAAACGTTGGTTAATACGCTAATTAATACACCGCTAAAAGATGTTGAACAAGCTGTAAAATCTGCGATAGAAGTTGCGCGCGGCAGATTGATGTTTCACCGTTTAAATAAAAGTAAATCTGAACAAGAGATTATCAATTTTTCTGCAACCATGGTAGGGGTATTTTATCATCGTAATCAAGGGGTGTTTTTTCATATCGGAGATGGTGCCGGTGTTGCGGTTCATTATGATGGCGAATCGATGAAATATACTCTTTCCAGACCGGTAAACGGAAGATTTTCTTGTGAGACGTATTTTTATACAATGAATAATTGGCGCGAATTTTTACGGTTTACCAAAATCAATAAATCAGAAGCCTTGTTCTTAATGACAGAGGGGGTAACAAACTTTGCTCTTTCGGATGATATGCGGTATTTAAAACAAGGTTTTATTGAACCTATACATCAATATTTGAAAACCGAATCTAATAAATTTAAAGCTTTAAGCGCATTAAATAATACCTTAAATACAAAACAAGCACGTAAGCTTAATTCGGACGATAAAACGTTTTTATGGGCAGAACTATGAATGTAGCGGAACAAGAACAAATCACCTCGCAATATAATGCCATTTTTGCAGACGGTCATTTTGAAAGGATTACGCTTGGGACGTTACTTAATAAGGGCGGTGCTGCCGGTAAGGTATATGGAATTGTCGAAAAACCACAGAAGGTGGCAAAAATTTTTCATGAGCGGCAAAAAAGTAATACAAATCGTCTTAAACTTGAAGCGATGGTGATGAATAATCCTCATATTCCAAGTGTGATGGCGCATGGGGTGGAGTATGTGCAAATTGCTTGGCCGGAAGCTGTTTTGGAAGATGATGAGGGATATTGTGTGGGTTATTTAATGCCGTTTATTAATACGGCAGAAGCTGTTTCTTTAGACCATTTGATGCAGAGTGCCGTTAGAGCTAAGCTCGGGTTAAGTGATAAGTATGAATATCGGGTTATGGCGGCTTATAATGTGGCACTGATGGTGGCATCGTTGCATAAACATGGGCATTATATTATAGATTTAAAACCATCAAATGTTTCTATTTATAAAAAGACAATGACGGTGGCAATGTTTGATTGCGACGGTTTTTCTATTAAAGGTGAGCAGGCGAGATATCCGGCAGAGTTTGTGAGCGAAGAATATATCTATCCAGAAGGAATGAACCAGAGTTGTGAAGATATGGGCGAAGAACAAGATAAATTTGCATTAGCCGTTATTATCTTTAAGCTTTTAAATAATGGTATTCATCCGTTTTCCGGTACGGCTAAGAAAAATAATGACAGTGCGCTTTCTATTCAAGAACGTATAGAACAGTATCATTACCCATATGGTATGTGGGGTGACAGCTATCAAAATCCGCATCCGTATAGTATTCATGCTTTTTTGCCACAAAGTACCATGAAACTGTTTGATCGTGCATTTTTGAAAGGACAAAATCGTCCAACCGCTCATGAATGGCAGATGGAATTGGACTATCTTTTGAAAAATTTGAAACAGTGT
>JAGCRL010000191.1 GCA_017964705.1 Alphaproteobacteria bacterium | reverse complement strand
TTTTGGCAAGATAGAGATTAGAAATTTAGGTATTTTTCCTATTAATGCTAAAAGACATGAAAAAATTTCTTTATGCATAGAATTGTGCACAGACAGAGACAAGTTAGAAAGAATGCCAGAAGATGAATATGTCGATTTTTTAGGCGTCTCTGTTGCCAAAGTAAAACTGTATCCTTTTGATTGTTCTACAACTTATAAAATTATTGCAAAAATTAGTAGCATTCTAAGTTAAATGTGTTATAGGTATAATAAATATAACAATGAGGCTTTGCCATGATTATAAATTTTGTAGAAACTTTTTTGAGAACTTTAGGTAAACCTTTAGTCAAATTTTTGGCTTCTTTGGGAGATTTAACAGCTTTTGTTATTAAATCTATCTATCATTGTTTTGTCCCTCCTTTTTATTTCAAATTGTTTTTTAAGCAACTTTTAGATATTGGTTTTTATTCTTTGCCTGTTGTAGGGTTGACAACTTTATTTGCAGGTATGGTTATTGCTTTGCAAACCTATTCAGGATTTTCCGGTTTTAAAGCAGAAAGTGTTATTGCTTCTGTTGTGCTTATTTCTGTTACTCGAGAGTTAGCTCCAGTATTATCTGCTCTTATGGTTGCCGGAAGAATTGGTGCGGCTATGACTGCCGAAATTGGAACCATGAGGGTTACGGAACAAATAGACGCTTTGGTTACTCTTTCTACAAATCCATTTAAATACCTTGTTGCTCCTCGTTTATGGGCTGGTCTGTTGGTTTTGCCTGTGCTTGTTTTTATCGGCGATATTATAGGTATTTTTGGCGGGTATATTGTTGGAATATATAAATTAGGTTTCAATCCTGCTAATTATATTACTGCAACTTTTGAAGATTTACAAATTATCGGAATTGTTTCTGGTCTTGTTAAAGCAGCTGTTTTTGGTTTTATTATTTCTATGATGGGTTGTTATCATGGATATAAATCTAAAGGTGGGGCTCAAGGTGTTGGTAATGCAACAACAAATGCTGTTGTTTCTTCCTCTATTTTAATTTTAATTTTTAACTATCTTATTACAGAAATGTTCTTTTCTAGATAGGAGATAGAATATAATGAGTAACGACATAAAAATCAGTATAAGAAATCTTCATAAAAGCTTTGGAAAGAAAAATGTTTTAAATGGCGTTGATTTAGATTTATATAAAGGGGAATCTTTAGTTGTTATTGGTGGTTCCGGAACAGGTAAATCTGTTTTAATAAAATGTATTCAAGGATTGCTTACTCCTGATAGCGGATCAATAAAAATAGATGGCGTTGAAGTTGTAAAAGAAAATTCTGATATTATTGAAAGCATGCATAGCAAAATGGGCATGTTGTTTCAAGGAGGTGCTCTTTTTGACAGTCTGACTGTTTGGGAAAACGTTGCTTTTGATTTGATTCAGAATCGTAAAATTAGCAAAAAAGAAGCTAAAATTGTTGCTATAAAAGTTTTAAGACAAGTTGGCTTGGGAGCTGATATTGCTGATTTATACCCGTCAGAACTATCCGGTGGAATGCAAAAACGTGTAGGATTGGCTCGAGCCGTTATAACTAGACCAGAAATAATATTTTTTGATGAGCCTACAACCGGTTTAGACCCTATAATGGCCGATGTTATTAATGACTTAATTATTGAATCGGCAAAAGATTTGGGGGCAACAACATTAACAATTACTCATGATATGACCTCTGCACGAAAAATTGCTGATAAAATAGCAATGCTTTATCAAGGAAAAATTATCTGGACAGGTTCTGTTAAAGAATTAGAAAAAACAGATAATCCTTATGTACGTCAATTTATTCAAGGTTCTTCTAAAGGACCTATTGCCGTGGAGAAATAATATGGTAAAAAAATCAACAATAGCCTATGTTTGCCAGTCTTGCGGATGTGTTTACCCTAAGTGGCAAGGAAAGTGTGATGCATGCGGAGAATGGAATACTATTGTTGAAGAAAAAACATCCGAAGAGTTTTCTAATATTTCATCTAAAAAGAAAGGACACCAAATAGATTTTGTTTCTCTTAACGGCGAAGGGCAGACTTATAAGAGATTAGTTACTAATTTATCTGAGATTAACAGGGTTTCCGGTGGTGGGTTGGTTCCCGGTTCTGTGATATTGGTTGGAGGAGATCCTGGAATCGGTAAATCAACTCTCTTGTTGCAAATTTGTGCAGGAATGGCTAATCAACTTCAAAAAAACAGTTGTTTTTATATTTCTGGTGAAGAAGCAATTGATCAGGTTCGTATTCGAGCAAAAAGACTTGGTCTTGCCGAATCGCCGGTTCGGTTAGCCAGTACAACAAGTGTTAAAGATATTATAGCAACTCTTGAAAAAGAAAACCCTGCTTTAGTTATTATAGATTCTATTCAAACAATGTATTTGGAAGATGTTGAGTCAACTCCCGGAAGCATTGCTCAGGTTCGTGCGTGTGCATATGAACTGATAAAAATAGCAAAAAAGAAAGGTTTTACTTTATTTCTTGTTGGACATGTTACAAAACAAGGATCAATCGCAGGACCTCGTGTTTTGGAACATATGGTTGATACTGTTCTTTATTTTGAAGGAGATAGAGGACATCATTTTCGTATTTTACGTGCAGTTAAAAATCGTTATGGAGCAACAGATGAAATCGGTGTGTTTGAAATGCAAGATACCGGTTTGATAGAGGTAGAAAACCCTTCTGCTCTCTTTCTAGCAGAAAGGCAAGGATGTGTTTCCGGTTCTTGTGTTTTTGCTGGTATAGAAGGATCAAGACCTTTGTTGGTAGAAATTCAAGCTTTAGTTGGTAACAGCGGTTATTCCGGAGCTAAAAGAGCTGTTGTCGGTTGGGATTCAAACCGATTAGCCATGATTTTAGCTGTTTTAGAAGCCCGTTGTGGTATGAATTTTAGTACACATGACGTTTATTTAAATATTGCCGGCGGATTAAAAATATCAGAGCCAGCTGCAGATTTAGCTGTTGCTATGGCTGTTATTTCATCAATGACCAACAAGCCATTACCTGCCGATATGGTTGTCTTTGGTGAAATTGGTTTATCTGGTGAAATACGTGCAGTCAGTCAACCAAACTTACGCTTAAAAGAAGCACAGAAGCTTGGTTTTACAAATGCAATTATTCCAAATAATTTTAGTAAAGATAAAAAAACAAAAACTATTTCGAATATGTCTTATCATGAAATAGGCAATGTTCAACGTTTAATTTCCAGATTTAGTTAAAGGAGCTTTTTATGGAACCTCTAAATAATGTAGATGTTATTATCTTAATCGGTTTTGCAATTTCCATGTTTGTTGCGTTTGTTCGTGGTTTTGTAAAAGAAGTTTTATCTATTATAGGTTTGGCTCTATTTGTTTTGTTGGTTGTTTATTTTTCTCCGCTTCTTTTACCTTGGATGAGCAAATATATTGCCAGTAAAATCTTAGCTCAAATTGTTCTTTTTTTGATTATTATGGTTGTTTTTTATATCATCTGGATTATAAGTACGGATTTTCTTATCAATCGAATTCGTAAAAGTACTTTAAGTTTTATGGATCGTTTATTTGGGTTAATTTTTGGTTTGTTACGCGCATTAATCATTTTGGGTTTCTGCTTTTTAATCATAAAAGTAATGCTTCCGGAAGAATTAAAAAAAGGAATGTTAAAAGAATCTAAGTTTTTTGATATAGCTCAAGCAACTTCTGATACTATAGAAAAAATGTTACCTGATAAATTTATTGAAGATACTATGAAATCTTTTGAAGATATGAATAAAGTAGAAAAAACGAAAAAAGAAGAAAACCCTGAAAATAAAGAAAATAATAACAAAGAATCATCAGGAAGTTCTTCTACCAACCTGCCAACGAAAGTTGATCAAGAACAAATGAACAAAATGTTTGAACAGTTAATTAAACCGGAAGTTAAATCTGATAAAAAAGAAACAGAAAAGAAAAACGAATCTGAAGGATATGGTAACAAAGAGGTTAAAAATCTGGACAGATTGATTGATATCACAACTGAAAACTAATTTTAATATCAACAACTTTTCGGAAACATTTGTTTTTTTATACAAATAAATTTTATGTTTCTTCTTTATTAACCAATAAAAAACCTTTTGAATATAATTCAAAAGGTTTTTTATATCAATAATCGAAGTCGAAAAAACTAACGTCAAACTCCATAGACATTCCCTCACCCCAGAGTTCGTTGTTTTTCTGAAGAACCTTTATAAGTCTTATCAAAAAAACAATCCCTTGTAAAGCATTTTTTGTCAACCCCAGTTGAAGGTCTTTTCTTTTGTTAAATCTTATTTCAAAACGAGCAGTCCGTGTTTTTTCTTTCCTTGCGAAAGTTTAATCCGCCCATCTGTTACATCAGATTTTGTAATCAGATAATTTTCATCACTGATTACTTTGTCATTAAGTTTTAACCCCGCCTGTTTAATCAAACGACGCGCTTCTCCTTTACTGCTAACAAATCCTAATGCCACAAAAGCATCTAGCACACTAACTTCATTTTGCGCTAGTTCAACCGTTGGTAAATTATCATCAACAGTTCCTTGTTCAAAAGTCTTTGTTGCTGTTTCTAAAGCAGCCTTGGCTTCGGCTTCTCCGCGGCAAATCTTTGTTGCCTCAAAAGCCAAAATCTTTTTCGCTTCATTGATTTCTTTATCTTGCAAAGTCTCCAGGCGCCGAACTTCATCTATCGGTAAATCAGTATAAATCCGCAAACATTTGCCTACTTCCGCATCACCGATATTCCGAAAATACTGGAAATAATCATAAGCAGATAGCTTTTCATCATTAACCCAAAAAGCATTACCTTCAGATTTACCCATTTTTTTACCGGCAGAGTCAGTAATAATCGGGCTTGTAAAGCCAAACAATTCCGTATCATACCGCCGACGTCCGAGTTCTGTTCCAGAAACAATATTCCCCCACTGGTCAGCACCGGCTATCTGTGCACGACAACCATATTTTTGCAACAAGACGCAAAAATCGTAGCCTTGTAATAACATATAGTTAAATTCCAAAAACGACATTGGCTGTTCACGTTCCAACCTACTTTTTACGCTATCCATTGTCAGCATACGATTAACGGAGTAGCATGTGCCAACATCTCGTAAAAAAGCCAAATAATTAATATCTTTAAACCAATCCCAGTTATCAACCATAATGGCATCATTTTTTCCATTGCCGAATTTTAAAAATTTCATAAAAGAATTTTTCAATCCAACTTTATTGTTCTCTAATGTTTTTTCATCTAAAAACGGGCGAAGTTTATCTTTACCGGAAGGATCACCTATCCGTGCCGTTGCTCCACCAACAAGTGTTATTGGTTTATGTCCACACTTTTGAAACCATCGTAACATCATTAGCGGTACAATGTGTCCAACATGCAGACTATCTCCTGTGGGATCAGAACCTAAATAACCAACAGCAGGTATTCCTTTCTTTTCACAATCAGCAAGATATTCATCAAAGCCTTGCTCATTTGTACATTGATTATAAAAACCACGCTCTTGCATAATATTTAAAAATTCTGATTTAAAAGTTGTCATTTTTCCTTCCTTATAACTAAATTTTAAGGCATTCTAACATAATAATTTAATAAAGCAATTATAAAGAGGTGTTTTTTTATGATAATAAAAAGTTTAAACTGTCTAGGGTTAATGGGAACTTCTACTTTTGGTGGTGTAGAATTGGCTCTTATTCGTACAGATGGTTTAGATGTTTTAGAAAGAAAAAAGGCATATGTTGTTCCCTATCCAGATGAGATGAAAGAAAAAATACGTGCTGTTTTAGGGTTAAACAGAACTGTAGATAATAATGAAGAAAAATTACAAAAAGTTGATATGGAAGTTTCTGATTTTTATGTACAATTGATAAATGACTTTATTAAAGAGACTTCTGAAATCATTGATGTTGTCGGAATAGAGGGAATCACAATATTACATAACCCGAATCAGCAATATACTTATCAGCTTGGTAACGGTCGTTATATTGCGAATCAAACCGGCATAAAAATCGTAACACATTTTCGTAATGCAGATATTTATTGCGGCGGACAAGGAACACCTATTTCTTCTGTTTATTTTAATGCTTTGGCTATAAATGAAATCAAACCTATTGTTTATGTTAATATCAGTGGAAAAACAAGTTTAACTTGGATTGGCTCTTTTGGGGAAATGATAGGATTTGATTGCGGTCCCGGTGATAATTTTATAAATAATTGGACATCTAAACATGCTCATATGGATAATGATTATAATGGTCGTTTAGCTATTTCCGGTCAGGTTCATGAAAAAATTATCAACTCTCTAATGCATCATAAATTTTTTGCCCAATATCCCCCTAAATCTGCTTATACAGGCATTTTTTCCGATAAAGCCGAGCACTTGGAAAGCCTGTCTTTGGAAGATGGTGCCGCAACAGCAACGGCTTTTGTTGCAGAAGCTATTTGTTATTCTATCTGTTTATATTTACCGGAAATTCCTAAAAAAGTGGTTATTTGTGGTAAAGGTGCTGCAAATCCAACTTTGGTTCGTTTTATTCGTCAAAGATTACCAAATATTGAAATTATCATCAGCAAAGAAGATCAGATACCTGTAGAAACCGTTAACGCAGAAATATGTGCTTTTTTAAGTGCAATAACTGAAAAACTTGTGCTTTAGTATTTCGGGAGCGAAAAATATCATTCATGAATAGTCCAATAACTGATGAAAAACTACAAAAAAACTTATCAACTCCTACTTTTGTAAGTGATAGGTAGGA
>JAGCRL010000190.1 GCA_017964705.1 Alphaproteobacteria bacterium | reverse complement strand
TACACTAATTCTAAAAATAGGAGTGGAAACATGATTATTTCAAAGGTTACTTCTTTGCAAACTTTTGGGAGAGCATTTGTTATTTTATCAAAGCACAATTTAGGAGAGCATATTGCAAATAACATAATTGCACCGTTCAATAAAAATCTTTTAAAATTAACTCAGCAGCCTAACGATAGTTTTGTTTTTGATAAATACAAAGACGACGTTGATTTTTGGGCATTAGCAGCAGGTTCAGGTTCAAGTTTTAAACCTTTTACAAAAGAATTAACAAATATAACAAATATTCCGATTAACAAAGTCAGTTTGCCTATAAAAACGGATGATGATAACCATATTCATCTGTTGGATTGGGCAATGGCTATGGCAGCTCCGTTTGCTAAAGATAACAAGATAGAATATATTATTGCAGAAAAACCGTCAGGTTCATTCGGGGATATCGTTGCTTACAACAAGAAAATGATGGCTGCAGGCGCAGAAGTTAAAAATACCATAGTTTGCTGTGGTGATAATGTATTCGATGTTAAACCGAGAGAATTAGATAAATTCATGTTAGAAACCATTAGAAATCCTAAAAAAGTTATGGGTTTAGTCGGTGTTGAAAAAACTCCCAAAGAAACAGCTAATCGTTTTATGATTTTTTCTCTTATGCCAAACAGAGAAACCAAAAAAGATGATATTATTTCTTTAAATGGTTTTATTGAGCTCCCTAATTTAAAAACAGCTAATAAAAATATTTTACCTAACGGCAATTGCGTTTGTAATACAGGCATGTTTGTTATTAAGAAAGAAGCTATGAAAGCTCTTATGGACGAAATAGCTATTAATCCTGATGTTATTAAAAAGAATGATAGGGAACCTTATGATTTTAAACTTGCCTGTGAGTGGGTAAAAAACAAATATGGCGCTGATGCTTGTGATGTAAAAGTTGTTAATACTAAAGAGTGGAATGCTTTAGGACAGCTCCCTGAATTATATTCTTTTTATAATAAAGTTAAACAAGGATATTTTCTCTCTGAATTTGGTAAATACGGAGAAATGATTAAAAATTCTATATCAAAAAGATTTAACTATAATGAAAAAACAAAATGTGGTGAATGGTTATTATCAGATAGATACAATTCTTTAGATGAAATTCCTGCGGAAGTAAAAATTGCAACACCTGAATACATATATTCTTTTAATAATGCCGGCACATTTGTAAAAATATTTTAAATTAAAATACCGGTTCTTTGTCGGCATTTTGCAATTTTAAAACTCAATTATTATATCTTCAAATACCTTTTGACGGAAATCAAACTTCCGCCGGCACCAACTATTATGCCTAATATGAACACTATCAGCATAACAATGTACATATCAAAAGAATTTAAATTTAAACCTAAAAACGTAGCGGCTTTTTCAAGATAAGATTGATTAATATCAAGAGGAATAAGAGCTAATCCTGCACCGCCCAAACCATATAAGCCGCCTTGTAAAATAAAAGGCGCTCTGATATGCCAGTTAGATACACCCATAAGCCTCATTATTTCAATTTCTGTTTTCATAGATTGAATTGCCAAGTTGATAGTATTGCTGATTACAAACATGGTAAGTCCGCCAAGAATAAAAAGTATAACAAGTGTAATTAATTTTCCTATATCACTTGCTTTTTTTATCTTATC
>JAGCRL010000189.1 GCA_017964705.1 Alphaproteobacteria bacterium | reverse complement strand
GGCGATTTATATGAACCGAAGAATAAGCCGGAAGGAAAAATGCAGGCCATTGCTGTTTCCGGTCCGTTTGGAGCGGTTAAAGAGCAATCTTCCGGACTTTAAGCGCAGACCCTAGCAGAACGTGGTTTTGTAACCTTAGCGTTTGACCCGTCATTTACAGGTGAATCGGGCGGCGAAGTTCGCAATGTGGCATCGCCGGACATCAACACCGATGATTTTAGTGCGGCTGTTGATTATCTGACCACTTTGCCGGAAGTTGATGAAAACAAAATCGGTATTGTCGGCATCTGCGGTTGGGGTGGATTTGCTTTGAATGCGGCGGCTCAAGATACTCGCATTAAAGCAACCGTTACATCAACAATGTATGATATGACAAGGGTTTCTGCGAAAGGATATAATGACTCTGTATCGGCTGACGACTTATATAAGATGCGTGAGGATTTGAACGCACAGCGCACCAAAGAAGCGCAAGGTGCACCGATTGCCGGAGCTCCGGGTTTGCCGGATAAATTAACCGGTGAGGAACCGCAATTTATTCAAGACTATTTCAATTATTACAAAACAAAACTCGGTTTCCATCCCCGTTCTATCAATTCCAACGGGCATTGGAATGTTACATCGGCATTATCTTTAATTACGCAACCGATTTTGGCTTATGCTGACACCATTAAATCGCCGGTATTGATGATACATGGTGAAAAAGCACACAGCCGCTATTTCTCGGAAGATGCTTATCAGAAGCTGACCGGCGATAACAAAGAATTGATGATTATCCCGGGGGCAAACCATACCGATTTGTATTACAAAACGGGCGTAATTCCGTTTGATAAAATGGAACAATTCTTTAAGACCAATTTGAAATAATGCGTGGATTGCAACAAATATTAAGACTGTTGGTGTCGGTAATTATTTTATCGGCATCAACAGCACTAGCTTTGGAGACGGAAACAATGCAAATGAAGATAGGCGATAAAGAATATTCGGTTGTTTTGAACGACAATAATACAACAAAAGCCTTACGAGAACTCTTACCAATGACGGTTACAATGCCAGAATTTAACGGTAATGAAAAGTATTACCATTTAAAGAATTCATTGCCGAGCAGACCGGAACATGTTGGGCAAGTTAAATCCGGCGATGTTATGCTGTTTGGTGATGACAGTTTAGTTGTGTTTTACAAAGATTTTAAGACAACATACTCATATACACGTATCGGACATATAGAAAATGCTGCTGATTTAGAACGAACACTTGGTAGAGGCAGTGTAATCATAACTTTTGAATAGAAAGGACAATAAAATGACAAAGAAAATATTAATCGTATCAAGTAGCTTGCGTGACGGTAGTAACTCCGAGATTTTAGCGCACGAGGCTGAAAAAGGTGCAATTGATGCCGGAAATGTTGTAGAATTTATCAACCTTAAAGGTAAAGAGATTAAATTCTGCATCGGTTGTCTTGCTTGTCAAAAAACACTGAAGTGTGTGCAAAAAGATGACATGGCAGATTTAATCGGCAAAGTGCAAAATGCCGATG
>JAGCRL010000188.1 GCA_017964705.1 Alphaproteobacteria bacterium | reverse complement strand
TTTTCTTTCTGTAATTATTCAAAATATCGGTTATGTGTTGTCGGTAATTCATGTTTTTTGCGCCTTATAGATAAGTATAATTCCATAACCAGGTATTCCTAGCTCGCTCAGGCTGTTATAAGTTTCCATGGCCGAAAGAACTGGCCACAGCGATTTATCATAAGTTGGGACATATCTGGCCGGGTCATATTTTTTGATTTCGTCAACAACGTCAATATTCTTTTTAACGTAATTATTCAGCAATAACTTTGCTTCAACCTCAGTTAATCCCGAAAAGTCAAACCCGAATAAATCCACCCACTTGCTTTCCAAGGAAGAATACAGTGGATTTGTTCTGATTTTATCCAAGGTTGATTGCCGCAACTTTAGTTTTTTAACAATAGGATTGGTGGCCAAACACATTATGGTATTGCACTGACCCTGCTTAGCCGCAATAACTCCCAACAAATTTGCCACTGTGCTACCGGAATGGATATGGTCATCAAAGGTAATATATTCTTTGCCCTTAACAATATCGGCATCAAACGGTGTTGGGTTGGCAATTCGGTGAATTAAAGACGAGGCATTTCTAGAAACTTTTTCCAATTGTCGACAGCTGAAAGAATAATCCATTCCCAATGTATGATGAAGTTTGATTGTTGTCAATATGGTCATCAGATTTGAACTGGTATTATCTGTTTCAAAGGTATATACTTGATTTTTGCACCCTAGATAATGAAAACCGTGAACCGGTAAAATTACGGCCGACGGATTTACATTTTGGGCAAATAATTGCATTCGTTCGGGCGTAAGAACCGAATTTATAAAGCGGATTGTGGCCTGTATCATATTTTCAAAAGGGGAAATTGAGCTGTCAAATACGTATTTTCCTTCGTGTCCGTAAGTTCTGAGATATAAGTAGGTATCGTCAACCAAAAATTCATCAAACTTTGCAAATGCAAATAATTTGTTAGGAAAAATATTAAAATTTACCCTTTGAATTTTATGCATATTTTATCCCCAAAACACATTACAAAACAAACTATCACAGATAATTAAATAAATCAAGAAAAAATTCTTGAAAATTGCGATAACGAATGATATAAGACGTGATAAAGAAATGTTGTAAATTTGCTTTTTTGCTAGGAGAAAAAATGGATATTAGGCAATTGAATGAAATGTCGTATCCTGATTTTGTCGGATATATCAATCAATGGAATGTTTTACCGGGATCGTATGTTACTCTGTCGAAGTGGGCAACTTTTTCGCATATGAACGCAAATTCAAGAATTTTGCAATTTGCTTGCACAACAGGTTTTCAATCTCGAGAACTTGCCGTTCTTACCGGATGCTCTGGCAAAGCGTTCGATTTATCGTCGCAGGCAATAGAAATGGCAAATTATAATTTGCAACACTATGCGCCGAACGCACAAATAGATTATTTTGTTGCTGATGGCACTAAACTCAAGTTAGATGAAAAATTTTCGCATGTTATCATCGGTGCTGGCTATCAATTTTTTGCCAATCCGCAGGAAGCTATCAAGAAGACAGTGGAATTTATTGAAGATGGTGGATATTTATTGGCTTCTCCGTTTTATATTAAACAACCAATTCCATATGAGCTAATTGAAGAATTTAAGACGGTATTCGGTATATCTCCCACTACGTTAGGATATAAGGATATTATGTCCATGTTTAACAAGCTGGAAATTATTTACGAGGACAGAAATGAGTTGTGTCTGGAAACGGAAGATGAGTTGCAATATTATTGTAGATGCACAATCGATCGGGCCTGCAAAATCAGAAACATTACAGATACGGCATTGAAACAGGCAATGTTTGATCGGCTGTATAAAATCAAAGAAATGTCCAATAAATTGCGTCCGTATCAATCTTATGGCGTTTTGGTTTTGAGATATCGTCAAAGTGTTTATCCTAAGCGTTTTGTGGAACTGTTCTGATGATTCTGACCGGAAAAGCAATAATTTCTGAACAAAGAAAAGGTAACATATCACTGGTACCTTTTTACGAGAATCAGGTTAATCCCAATAGTTATAATTATTGTTTAGGGAGTATACTTAAAGTTTTTCAAAAGATGCAAGATGGTAAGCCGGTTTTTGAAGATATAATAATTCCACCCGAAGGTTATGTTCTCAAGCCCCATGTGTTATACTTGGGACACACCAAAGAAATTATTGGTAGCAAAAAATATGCCATGTCTTTAATAGGCCGTAGTTCTATGGGGCGTTTAGGACTGTTTTTGCAGGTTTCGGCAAATTTGGGGCATACAAAATCTTTCCATCAATGGACATTAGAACTTGTTGCCGCAAAACCTATCAGGTTGTATGCAGGAATGATTATAGGACAGGTAACGTTTTGGGATAATTACGGAGAAATATATGAACATGCTTTTACTTATGCCAAATATAATCTCCCAACACAGCAGTTAAAGGTTGAAAAGCTATGATTTTGAGCGGTAATGAAATAATCAAAGAGACCTTAAACGGCAACATTACCATTTCGCCGTTTAATGAAGAACAGGTCACAACCAACTCTTATGACGTTTGTTTGGCTAATAAACTGATACGATATACCGATGAGGTATTGGACCCCAAAAAGAAGCCAAATTTTGAAATTATCGATATTCCTCAGGACGGCTTTCTGATTAAGAAAAACGAATTCTTTTTGGGTAGCACTGTAGAAGAAATCGGAAGCGAACGTTTTGTGCCGATATTGCATGCAAAATCCGGAACCGCTCGTTCGGGATTGTTTGTGCATATTACGGCCGATTTAATAGATATTGGTTCGGTGGGCAATTTAACTTTGCAATTATATTCTACCTTACCGGTTATTGTATATCCGCATATGAAAATTGCTCAAGTGAGTTTTTGGGTTCCCAAGGGAGAAATCGTATTATATAAAGGCAAATATCAACACAGCCACGGGGCACAAATTTCAAAAACAAGTGAGGATTTTAAATGAATATTTCGGCCTTAAAAAATTTTCTTATCGCCCATAACTTAAAAACACCGGTTATGTTCTATGATGAGAATGAGGCGGAAAAAGTAGTTGCTCTGATATCAGAATATTTAAAAAATTCCGATATTTATTTTGCGGTTAAGAGTTGTTATAACCTCAATTTATTGCGTTATTTTGCTCGGCGTAATTTGGGAGCGGAAGTTATGTCGGAACTTGAATTTGATTTGGCGCAAAGGGCAAAATTCAAAAAAATTATTCTCAATGGTTTGGGGCGTTCGGAACAATTTTTGATAAAGGCTCTAAAGCAAAAGAATACAACGCTTATTGTTGACACAATGCGTGATTTAGACATTGTCAAAAAATATATAGCTACACACTCGCAAGCAAGCTGTCAACTGGGAATAAGGTTGCGTTTTGATTTGAGTGGTTTGCATGTTGCCACGCCCTATTCAGGTAAGGAAAATAAGCTGGGAAATTATACTGATTCAGAGGTTTATAAAGAGTTTATTTCACTCATTCAAAATGAAAAACGTGCAAAATGGGATATTGTTCATATGCATTTTGCAATCAACGAATTATGTTCCGAACCTTATGTTGAGGTAATGAAAATTTTGAGGAAGCATTTGACCGACATAAAACAGAAATATAATATTATGCCGCAAAGAATTGATTTGGGTGGTGGCATCGAGGTTTATTCCGCAAACAGCAAAGATAAGCTGAAAAATTTATTTAACTCCGTGGCAAATGAATTCGCAAATCTGTTCTCGCATCAAAAATTGGTGATGGAACCAGGGCGTTTTTTATCCGCTTCCACCGGATATGTATTGGGTAAAGTGATTGATATTAAAAAGGTGAAAACAAAAAAATGGCTGATTACGGATATCGGTACTAATGTTCTTATTCCGAATCAAAACGCACGTTATGAACTTTTACACCCGCTTTCAGACAGCAGAGGCGAAAATATCGGAATTACGGATGGTATTACCAGCAGTGTCAATAATATTGTTGAAGATACATATGTCAATCAACCGATACAAATCGGCGATGATATAATAATCGGCGGCGTTGGAGCTTATACTGATGTTTATTCCACATTTTGGGGATATGCTCCGTTTGTGATTTGCTACATTTATAAATCGGGAAGAATAAAAATCACTAGAAGTCCGAAAGATGTAAATTTGTTGCACTCGGTATTTTTTCCGAAATAATAGTAATTATTTCCCTATGTCTTTTTTTTATTATAAAACATCTTAATGTTTTGATTTTGTTACTTTCTTATTACAAAAAGTTCGAAGATTATTTGGGGTAGAGCATATTTTGTGCTAAACACTCTAACCAGATTAAATGCTTGTATATAAAAGAAAAAATCGCCATCTCTGACGATTTTTGAACTCTGGCTGGCTATACCATACAGGATTAACTTAAAACAAACCGGTTAAGTGTTTATCAGTTGCAGAATCTCATCGCCACTCCAGTAGATATGGGTAGGAGAGATTTTAAATAATATGCCATTATGTTTTGCAAAACCAAGTTTCTTTTTACCCAAATCATTGTTGTCATATATTTCATACAGTTCATCACCGATATGCACTATATCTCCCAAATTTTTCTTGAAACGAAGCAGTGCTCCGGTTTGGGCATAATATGTTATGGTTTTATCATAGAAAATTTGCTTTTTACAAATCTGTGCAACAGAAATATCTTCAATCTGGTTAAAGTGTTGCAAAATCCGTTTTATACCATCAAGCGCAAGATTGATATTTTCCGGTTCATAAGCATCATGACTGCCGCACTCTATGCACAAACTCGGTACATCGACTGCAAATAAAGAAGCATTTATGGTATCTTTATAAGATGTTTTTATTGTTGTATCAATAAATTGATTATATTCAAGACCAAAAACTTCGGCATATTTCCGCATTTCTTTGTTAAAGTGGATTGAAAAAGGCAAGCTCAGACGTGACGTGTGTAAATCTAAAACAAAATCAGCCTGACGGGCTTGTGCAAATAATACAGAGGCTATACGTTCTCCGAGCGAACCTTGCTCATTTCCCGGAAAATTACGGTTCCAATCTTTTCCCATGTACATATCAAATTTGCCGTTGGTGGAAAAATAATTCCGCTGTAACCAAGATACAGGATTGGCATTAGGCACTAAAATTACTTTTCCTCGTTTTAAGTTGTTTTGGAGATAGCTGAATAATTCATGTAAAACCCATTGAGTAATTTCTCCGCCATGTGTACCACTTTGAATATAAATTGTTTTACCAGAATTACCACTGTCTATGGTATATTTGAGAACACTTAACTCATTTCCCATCGGGGTTTGACCGATATTGATGTTTTCTTTATAAATCCGCATGATTTGCTCCTATTTTGTTTTTGTTAAATTAGATACAACCGCGTTGGTTAATATATCGTTAGATGGCTCAATATTCCGTATTTTGGCCGTTTTCCTTCTCTTCTGACGTAACGGATTGCGTTCCATATAGCCTTTGCCGAACAGATAGTCATAAGTTGCCGTAACGATATTTTGCCATTCATCACTTAATACCGTTTTACCTTGTTGCACTGTGAAAGGTTCTCTGCCTTTTGTGGCAACGCCGGTCAGACGAAACAGTTGTGAACCTCCTTTGACCGTATCGCCGGTATGCCAATCCCCGCCGTCTATTTTTATTGTTACATAATCTTTTTGGGTATCTGTTTGATAATTGGTGTCCGAGTTTAAGTTGCGGTGGGATGAAAAATCAAAATACCATTTGCCGTCTTGCTTTTTAATATCATAAAATCCCGGTAGTATGTTATGTTGAAAAACAGCTGTTTCATTTGAAGGATGAGTGGAATTAACCTTGAGATAAAATTCTCCGCTTTTTGTTGTATAAAAGTCGTTGATTTCCTCCGCATATTTCTTCAAATTTTGAAAATATTGCCTGACTTCGCCACTGTTAAAATCGGCATAACTTGCAATCAGGTTAATTTTTGAAATTGATGGTGCGCCGTTTCTTTCGGCATCTTTGGACATTTGCGAAGTCGGTCCTTGCAGACGGTCGTTGATTTCATTAATCCAGACTTTACCATCTTTATCAATCAGTAAGTCGGCTCCGTCAAATCCGACTTTACCGGAAAGAGCCATTAAATGTGATAATTTATCACAGATTTGATTAGTTTGTTGGGGAATTTCCGGAGGATAGACATAACCTAAATCATTACCGACACGATTAGCCGCATTAGATGTTAAATTATCATCTCCGACAGCCTTAAATGTCCCTCTGCCGACTAAAGTAACAATATTTTCATCATTGATGCCTATGTTTGATGCGCGTTTAAGTAAAATATCCAATGTATCCGGATTATACGGATCAAGTTCCGGTGTTAATTGCAACTTTTTTGCACCGGCCTGAATGTCATCGGGGATGGTGTTTGTCGCAAAAAATGTCAGATTGCTTTCAAATCCTTTAATAAAACGCACCGCCTTAAATTCACCTTCAGCTGCTTGAATGGTTTTTAAGAAGTCTTGCAAAGAATCAACAAAAAAAGTCCCTTTTCCAGCGGCATTTGCCACCTTAGAACGAATGTCCTGCAAAACAACTTTACCATCTTCATTTTTTAATTTATGATATACGGCATAAAGCTCATG
>JAGCRL010000187.1 GCA_017964705.1 Alphaproteobacteria bacterium | reverse complement strand
TCTGCCAGATTGTTTTCAACCATTTACCTTTACCGTTTGTTTTTTGATAAAAACGAAAAAAACTATACCGTTTCAAAAATGAAACCTTCCACCGCTATATTCGAAGCCATAAAAAGCATACTCTAACAGCAACCACCTATATCTTGACTTTTATCAATAAGAAATTTAAGTTAATAATAAATCTTAAAAGGAGGAATTATGGAAAAACAAGATAAACAAACATCATATTGCAACTGTAATAAAAAATTTTTTGCCGCTTTCATTTTAGCCTTTGGTATAGCTTTGGGTGGCTTTTTCCCCGGATACTACTATTATAAGACACATATTAATAACAACTCTGTCACTGTAAAAGGGTTGGCCGAAGCTGATGTTGTTGCAGATTTAGCCATCTGGAAATTAAAATATGTTATCACAGAAAATGATCTATTAACAGCACAGCAAAAAATCACCACCCAAACATCTAAAATAAATAATTTTCTGCTTAAACAAGGCTTTAATGAAAAAGAAATCAAAATTGAACGAATTGAAACAAATGATTTAATGGCAAACCCTTATCGCAGTAATGATGCAAACACTTCGCGGTTTATCTTAACCCAAACAATTATAGTAAAAAGCAATAATGTTGCGTTGGTAGAAAGTTCAATTCCTCAAACAGATAAACTTATCGCAGAAGGCGTTGTCTTTGATAACAATGAGGGATATCCTGTATCTTACATATTCACAAAACTAAATGATATAAAACCCAAAATGCTCGCAGAAGCAACCCAAAATGCTAAAAAAGCCGCTGAAGAATTTGCTAAAAACTCAGGTAGTCTTGTTGGTAAAATACGCCGTGCAAACCAAGGTGTTTTCTCCATTTTGCCGAGAGAACAAACTTCAAGCGGTGATGAAACACAACAAATAAATAAGACTGTACGCGTTGTTTCCACCGTTGAATACTGGCTGGAATAAATATTATTCTTTATCCAAAATTTTTGCTATATAATACTGATGATGCCATTGACCATCAATGTACGCTGCATCACGAGCCATACCTTCTATTTCATAACCACACTTCAGATAAAGTGCTATTGCTGCTGTGTTTTTAGCACGTACCTGCGCGCAGATACGGTGCATTTTCTTTGTTCGAGCCCATTCTTCCATCTTTTTCATCATATAAAAACCCAATCCCTTACCGGTATACTCTCTTAAAATCATAATACCGAAATCACAGCTTTTATTAAGCCACGGATGTTCTGGGCGTTCAATAACAACGCTACACACTCCAATAATTTTTTGATCGTCATTCAATGCCACTAATTTGTAAATATTTTCATCATTAAGTCGAGCCTCAAAAGATTCTCTGCTACGCCGTGGTCGACCGACATATTGATTAGTAAAAATAGTCTCTGTTGCTAATTGCTCATAAAAACCACAAAAAGCTTCATAATCATCACAATTTAAATTTCGAACTAAAACTTCAAAACCATTCTTTAATCTAAACTTTTCCATATCAAAACCTTTATTTTATTAAGACAAACAACAAAACACCAAAAACAATTGTTTTTTAACCCAAAATATGATAAAATGCAATTAAATATGCAAATAAGGGAGATGATGTCTTACAACCATCATAAAACAAATGACAAAATATTTTTTTATTGGAGATAGTCGAACTGTTGGCGATGCTGCCGCACACGGCATAAAATTAAGAAAAGGACAAGCCTTTGTTTCTGCTGCAGGAAATGATGGTAACTATTATTATGCCTATGGCGGCAAAGGATACAGTTGGTTTGAGGGAGCTATAAAAAACAATAACCTGATACAAACAATAAAAAACAGCAACAGCGATGTTATAGTCATCAGACTTGGTGTAAACGATGTAGCCGGATATGGCTCAGATCAGTATGACGATGCCACTAGGCAAGCTTTATCGAGAAAAACAGCTCAAAAATATATTGCCAAAGCAAAAGAATTAGAACAAAAAACAGGAAAAAAAGTCGTTTTTGTAACAGCAGACCCTTTAGATGCTGCTAGATATTATTATCCGAATAAATGGCTACCTAGCGGAAGAATACCACACGCAGATAAAGCTATAATAACTTTTAACAACGAACTTTTACAATCCGGAATCCCTTGCGTTAACACTTATGATTTTATGAAACCAAAAGTAACAGACAAAAAACAATGCCCTGATTCTGTTCATTTTTCACCGGCAACAACTTTGGAACATCATAATTATATGATTAAAAAATTAGATAACAGAAATTATTCAACAACAAGACTGTCTAATAACAACAATACTTCTCACACCACAAGATCCCAAACAACAACCCAAAGATCTACAAGAACAACTACTACG
>JAGCRL010000186.1 GCA_017964705.1 Alphaproteobacteria bacterium | reverse complement strand
TTCATTTATAGCACATGCCTGCAAACAAAGAATTGATAAAGCTACTATAATTTTTTTCATATTTTCACCCCTTAATTCCGGTTCTTTTTATATTTTTTAGCGTACATAACTTATTTTTTAGTTAATCATTTATTTTGCAACTCTTTTATTGAAATTGCATTTTTCAGGCATATATCATCGGTAAAAGGAGATGTTTATGATTAAATATTGGTGGATTGTGCTTGTGGGAGCAATATTTGCTTTGAGCGGGTGTGAATGGGAAGAAGTTACAGATATCAGAGCAACCTACCCTATTCAAAATATTACGGCTTATCGCGGACAAAGTATCTCATCGCTTTTTGATGATAACGGTGCCCCAAATACTGTCGATAATCTTGAAGACGGAAGAATTGTTTGGACTTATTATACTAATTATCAACCTGTGGGAGGCGGAGAGTTAATCAGCTATAGTCAACCAACAAATATGCAACAAGGAACCGCTTGTTCTGTTAAAGTTATTATCTATAATGAAACGGTAGAACAAGTTATATCAAACTGCGACTGATTTATTTTTCTGCAAACTCTATTGAATGTGTTTTAGGATTGTAGGTGATGAGCATATCTCCATGACGGAATCCTTCTGCCATTTTGCCAAACACCTCATAGCGCCAACCGTTTAAAATTATATTCTTTTTTGGGTTTTTAATATAATCACGAAGATTTTTTTCTGATGAAATGAGATGAGCAACAACACCATATTCATTGCTTTTGATTTTTAGTAATAATCTTAAAATCTCATACAGCGATTGGCTGTTAGCCGGCAAGGATACATCTTTTTCACGATCTTGCTTTGCTAATGATTTATCAAACCCTTGAGTTTCCAAATTGGTTAAAACTTCTATCATTTCTGTTGCCAAAACGCTTCGCACAATATCCGAACGCATGCCTCGCACCTGCTTCATTTCTTCTTCTGATTTTGGAAAAGCAGTCGCAATGTTGAGCAACATATCGTCTTTAATAATACTTTGTCTTGAAACATTTTGTTTTATAGCACGTTTTTCGCGCCAACAGGCTAACGCTTTTAGAGCATTCAGAAAAGGTGTGGCATGGATATTGTGGCGAATCCGAAGCCAAACATCTTCCGGATTAATCGAATAATGCTTTATATCAACCAAATCGGCCATTTCTTCGGCTATCCAATCTTCCCGATGATTTTCTTTCATGTATTCAAGCATTTTTTCATAGCAGGTCAATAAATGCGTTACATCTCCTGCTGCATATTGTAATTGTTCTTCAGTGAGCGGACGTATTTGCCAATTGGTTAACCGACAAGATTTATCTAGTTCTACCTCACAATATTTGCGAACTAGATTTTCATAACTTACACTTTCGCCTAAACCGCACACTTGTGCTGCGATTTGTGTATCAAAAACCGGGGTGGGAATTCTACCGGACAGATTATATAAAATTTCAATATCTTGGCGGCCTGAATGAAATACCTTAAGTATTTTTTTATTTTGTAAAATTGCAAAAAACGGACTTATATCCATCTCTTTGGCCTGAGCATCAATTAAAATAGCCCCATCGCTATATCCTACTTGTATTAAACAAGGAATTGGATAATATGTTTTTTCACGAATAAATTCACAATCTATGGCTATTATTTTTTGCTTTTTTAATATCTTGCAGGATTTTTCCAGCTCTTTGGTGGTATCTATTAAATTCATTACAGTTTTCCTTATATTTTCTTTAGTTTAAAAAGGTATTACTTAAGATTTTTTTAATTTTGACTTGCATTTCCTGTAATTTGGGATAAGAATGTCGTCATTAATGATAATCTTTGTTCAGGGGTATTTATGTCAGAATACAGAACTCATACTTGCGGCGCTTTAAGAGCCGAAAATGCCGGTGAAACAGTTAAGCTATCCGGCTGGATACATCGTAAACGCAATCTAGGTAGCCTTTGCTTTATTGATTTACGTGACCATTACGGTATCACTCAATGCGTGGTAGATAGCAATTCTCCACTATTTTCCCAAATTCAAGATTTACGTGTTGAATCTGTTATCGGCGTTGATGGTGTTGTTGTTATAAGAGAAAGTATCAACCCCAACCTCCCCACCGGCGAGATAGAAATTAAAGTTAGCGCTTTGCGGGTATATTCAAAAGCTGATATTTTGCCTTTTCAAATTGCTATGGAAGACGATACTCCTGAGGACATACGTCTCAAATATCGCTTTTTAGACTTGCGCAGAGAAAAGTTGCACAAAAACATGTTGTTGCGTTCCAAAGTTATTGCATCAATGCGCAGATTAATGTTGGAACAGGGTTTTATTGAATATCAAACTCCAATTTTAACAGCTTCCTCACCAGAAGGCGCACGTGACTTTTTGGTTCCGTCAAGAGTAAATCCCGGAAAGTTTTATGCCCTGCCCCAGGCTCCGCAACAATTCAAACAATTATTAATGGTTTCCGGCTTTGATAAATATTTTCAAATAGCTCCGTGTTTTCGTGATGAAGATCCGCGTGCTGACCGCAGTCCGGGAGAATTTTATCAGCTTGATATGGAGATGATTTTGCCACACAAGAAGATGTTTTTGCTGTTTTGGAAAAAACTTTAAGCGGCGTATTTACCGAATTTGCTAACGGCAGAATCGTTGACCAACCTCCATATAGAAGAATTCCTTATCGCGAATCCATGATAAAATACGGTTCTGATAAACCGGATTTACGAAATCCTCTCGAAATTATGGATGCAACTGAATTTTTCCATAATTCCGGATTTGGTATATATGACAGTAAAGTCGAACAAGGCGAGCAAGTTAGAGGCATTGTTGTTAAATCAATTGCCGATAAACCACGCTCTTTCTTTGATAAACTCGATACTTATGCCAAAGAAGAAGGTATGGGCGGAATGGCTTATATTGCACTTTCTGCAAACGGTGCAAAAGGCATTGCCAAATTATTCAGCGAAGAAAAATTAGCCCAAGCCAAAGAATTTTTCGGCTTAAATGAGGGTGATGCAGTGTTGTTGATGGTCGGAGAGGTTGATAAGTTGAATAAATTTGCAGGTCAAACCAGAACTAAGCTGGGTACGGAGCTTGATTTAATTGAAAAGAATGCTTTTCGTTTTTGTTGGATTATCGATTTCCCGATGTTTGAAAAGAACGAAGAAACCGGTGCCATAGAGTTTTCACATAACCCATTCTCAATGCCTCAGGGCGGAATGGATGCTTTACTCAACAAAAATCCTTTAGATATCTTAGCCTACCAATACGATATTGTCTGCAACGGAATAGAGCTTTCTTCCGGTGCTGTCCGCAATCACGAACCGGATATTATGTATAAGGCCTTTGAGATTGCCGGCTATGATCATAGTGTGGTTGACAATAAATTCGGTGGGATGATTAATGCCTTTAAGTATGGCGCTCCACCGCACGCTGGTTGTGCTCCGGGAGTTGACCGTACGGTCATGTTGCTGGCTGACGAGCCTAACATCAGGGAAGTCATTCTTTTTCCATTGAATGGCAAAGCACAAGACCTCATGATGCAGGCTCCGAATTATGTCACCGAGCAACAATTACAAGAATTGCATATAAAAATTGTTGAAGATGAAAAAGAGGAACTTAAAAAAGGAGCTTAAAAAGCTCCTTTTATTGTGCTAGTGTTAAACGATTATTTATTCAGGTGCCAATAATAAGTGTATTGTAAGACTAACCAAGACTCCTAATATCAGGCCAACAAACACTTCTTTGGGAGTATGCCCTAATAATTCTTTTAGCTGTGCTGATTTTGTTTTTAAATCAGATTTATAAAAGTCTTTAATGATTTTATTTAATAATTTTGCCATGTCTTGAGCCTTTTT
>JAGCRL010000185.1 GCA_017964705.1 Alphaproteobacteria bacterium | reverse complement strand
CCGGCATATTTTATGAGTGCTATGTATTTATGGAAACTTTGTGAAGATCATGAATATCCGATGAACTTTTATATTACTCGCTCAACAGCTTTGTTTTCAGCAATATTAGCATCGATATATGCTCTTTGGTTGATATACGCTGCGGGGTTAAATTATTTACTCATGGCACTTGTTTTTATGGCTTTAGGTATTCCGGTTTATGTTTATGCGCGTCATCAAAATAGTCCAAACGAATCTGCTTTTTCGGCAGGTGAACGTTTTGGTGCCGGTATATTAATTGTGGCAGCGTTGTTTGGCGTGTATGCTATGTATAAGGGGCTGGTATAATAAAAAAGTGCTCTGTTAACCAGAGCACTTTTTTATATTTATTATTTAGTGTATTAAACGTTTAATGCTTTGCGATATGTTTCCAATAAAAATTCTTGTTCTTCACGGTCAGCCTGATTCATCTTTCTTAATTTTATAATGGCTTTCATAATTTTGATATCAAAGCCGACACCTTTAGCTTCAGCAAAAATATCACGGATATCCGATTGAATACCTTTTTTTTCTTCTTCTAAGCGTTCAATACGTTCAATCAAAGATGTCAGTCTGGTGCTATCTATACCGCCAACTTCTGTATTTGCCATTTTTTTTCTCCCATGGTTGTTTACGAATCTACGAATACGAAATATAACAAAGATATTTTTTTTGACAAGAAATATTTAGCCTCTCAATAAAGAATAATAAGTTATTAAACTTTTTATTATATACTGGTTTTATAAAATCTTATTTATTTTTAGGAGTACTTATATGCCGATTAATACACGTACTAATATCTTGGCAACTTTGGGACCGGCGTCTGATAGCAAAGAAGTTATCAGCGCAATGGTCGATGCCGGAATTGATGGTTTCAGACTTAATTTCAGTCATGGTACACACGAATCGCACGAACGCATTTATAATATTATTCGCGAAGTTTCAAAAAGCAAAAACGCTCATATTGCGGTGGTAGCAGATTTGCAGGGACCTAAATTACGTATCGGATTATTTAAAAAAGATAGTGTTAAACTTAAAAAAGGGCAAAAATTTACCCTGGATATGAAAAAAGAACTAGGCGATGAAACCCGTGTTACACTGCCGCATAAAGAAATTTTCGAAGCTATTAAAAAAGGCGATAAATTGCTGGTTAATGATGGTAATATCGTGCTCAAAGTTATTAAATGTCAAAAAACATCTGCCCTAACGGAAGTCGAAATCGGGGGAGTTATTTCCGGTCATAAAGGAGTTAACTTACCTAATTGTGCTTTGAATATTTCTGCTTTAACACCTAAAGATTTAGCTGATTTGAAATTTGCTCTAAAACTTGGTGTAGATTGTGTATGTTTATCTTTTGTGCAACGTGCTAAAGATGTTTTGGATGCGCGGGAAATTATCGGCGATAAAGCTTGGATAATCGCAAAGCTTGAAAAGCCGCAAGTTATGGATGAACTGGATGCCATTATTAAAGCTTCTGATATGATTATGGTGGCACGTGGCGACTTAGGAGTGGAATGCCCAGTGGTTACGGTGCCCGTGTTGCAAAAACGTATCGTATCTCGTTGTCGTGCTTGCGGTAAGCCTGTAATTGTGGCAACACAAATGCTCGAATCTATGATTTCTTCATCTATG
>JAGCRL010000184.1 GCA_017964705.1 Alphaproteobacteria bacterium | reverse complement strand
TCAGCCGAAACGCCTTTGACTGCGGCCACCTCCTCGCGATTCTTCCAATAGTAGCTTACGCCACGCAGTTTCAACACTTTATCCAGTGCTCCGTCAAGTGTCTGGATGTCTTTTTTCAGGCGTTTATCTGAACTCTCAATTATCGAACCGTTTACATAAATTCTATTTAAAAAAGATCCGGCAAAAGCGTTATTACCCTCTGCCGAAGCATGAATACCTACATTCTGATTCGAACCGCCACTTGCTTGAGCCCAAACACCAAAATTATTTTTTGCATAATTTGATGTTGTTGAATTTGGATGCCTACGAGTGGCACCACGCACCGCAATATTTGTGCTGCCTGGCTTTTCATTATCAACAACTGCGTTTACTGCATAAACATTGTCGGTTGATGCAGTGTTTGATACATAAGCATCAAAAACATAAATTGAATTGGATGTTGTAGATATGTTTATACGGTCACCATACGCAACTTTAGCTTTACCTGTAACATCTGTTTGAGAACCAAATACATTATTTGATGTTGTGGCGCCTTTTGATTCTGCATAAATAGCAGAATTTGTGCCAGTACCGTGTGCATAAGCATGAATGCCATGACTGGTGACGCACTCTCCTTCAGATTCTCCCATGATTCCAGTCTTAATATTCTTACCGATAGCTGCTCTGCCGTAAACACCATAATTCTTGACAGAAGTTCCATTGCTACTAACAGCATTTGCATATAATCCATAATTTTGGCTAGAGCCATTTCTTGCAGCAACATTTATACCATAAGCAAGGCTACCTGTGCATTTATTTTCTACAGTCAAGCTTGCAGAATTTGTTTCCGCTTCCACAGTAAGAGAACCATTAATGTTCAAATATTTGGAGCTGAAATCACCCATTATTAATGGTGTTGAAGAAACGCCATTATCAATATATAGTCTATTATTGACAGATAGAGTTGAAAAACCCGCCTTATGCCCAATAAACACATTATTAGAACCAGTGTTTTTATAACCTGCACTATCGCCAATAAATACATTATTGTTGCCGTTCCCATTTTGGCAGCCTGATTTTGCACCAATAAATACATTATTGTTACCGTTCTTAATTCCGGCACCTGATGTTGCACCAATTAATACATTGAGGTTGCCTGTCTCAATTCCATTACCCGATGAGACACCTATCAATACGTTTTGACTACCAGATTTATTAAAATGCCCTGCCATATCACCGATAACTACATTTGAATAACCTGATGTATCGTGTCTACAAACTTCATCACCGATAAGAATGTTTCCAGAGGCATTGTTTTGCCATCCCGCCATTCGACCAATAAAAATATTATAATGCCCTGTTTTGGCCATACTTCCAGCTTCTTGTCCTATAAAAATATTATTGTAACCATGTTTATTAGAGTATCCTGCTTTTTCCCCAAAATACACATTGCGGTATCCGGTAATGTTTGAATATCCAGCTTGACTGCCAACGAATACATTCATAGTTCCATTGGTATTTGAATAGGCTACGCTGTCGCCAATAAACACGTTTCTCCACCCAACGGTATTTGAGAATCCTGCATTGTTGCCTAAAAATACATTGTTTGCACCTGTTGTATTTTTGTAACCAGCCTGATAACCAATAAACACATCGTCGGTTGAAGTTGATGACTCTGAGCCCCGACCAGCATTCTCGCCAATGGCAATGGTACGTTGCATGCTGTCAGCCTTCTGTGCGGCATAAGTACCTAATACCACGTTGCTTGAGCCTACTTTGTTGGCCTTACCAGCTTGATTACCCAAAAAGACATTGTTTTTACCAGTGGTGTTACTGTAACCTGCACTATCACCAATGAATATATCATTTTCACTGGTTGTTTCGGCAGAACCGTGGCCTGCATAATAGCCAATGGCGATTGTTTTGTTCATTTTTCCGGCTCTTCCGGCAGCCATATAGCCCAGTATCGTGTTGTAATTGCTTACTGACAAGCGTTGGCCGGAATGCGCACCCATAAGAATATTATACCTACCATATGCCTGGTATCCTGCTGCATATCCTAAAAAAATATTGTCTGAACTTGCAGTATCGTTTGCTCCTGCAAAATAGCCGAGATAAATATTGTCGCCACCTGATTTATTCTTGAATCCGGCTTTATAACCCATATAAATATTCATTTGGCCGTCAGTGTTTGATTTTCCTGCCGACGGACCAATAAAGACATTACTTGTACCATCTTCGTTAGAAAAACCTGCAGAATCACCTAAAAACACATTCAATGCACCTGTAATATTGGAAAAGCCGGCATTGTTTCCAACAAATGTGTTAGCAAAACCCTCATCTTCAGATTCATTAGGTTTTGTATTCCTTCCCGCATCATATCCTGCAAAGAAGTTCTCCGCCGTAATATTCATATAACCAGCGTTGCCGTTTGCGCCTTTCTCCGTTACAGCAAAACCACTTTTGTTTCCCGCTCCATCTTTACCTTCTACACCGAAGCCGCTCTTGCTGCTGCCGCCGTTAACATAAACGCGGGTGCTGTCGGAGGTAACTTCAAGAATATCAGAGTCGGTGCCTTTGGCGCTGCGGCCGGTAACAATCAGGCCGCTGCGTTTGTTTTTGGCGTTGCTGTCATCGAAACTGATTTTGGTGCCGTCGGTGGC
>JAGCRL010000183.1 GCA_017964705.1 Alphaproteobacteria bacterium | reverse complement strand
TGTTGAAGAAAAGTCAACAGGATACTTTAACGTTGGTGTCGGATATTCTACCGTTAATGGCGCTTTAGTCAGAGCCGGAATCACTGAAAACAACTTCTTGGGTAAAGGACAACAAATTAGTTTGAATGCAGGAAAATCACAAAGAACCACAGATTATAATTTTAGTTTTACTGAGCCTTATTTCTTAAATAGAAGATTGAGTGCCGGTTTTGATTTATTCTATCAGATAGAAGATTATCAAGATGAGAGTAATTATGATATGGATAGTTACGGCGGACGTGTTCGTTTCGGGTGGAATTATACTGATGATTTAAGCCAACAAGTTCGTTATACATTAAAGCAAGACAAGATTAAAAATGTAAACTCCGCTTCGAAATATATTCAACGTGAAAGAGGTAAATCAACCGACTCTGTTATCGGACAGACGATTGTATATGATAAGCGAGATAATTCTATGAAACCTCGTGAGGGATATTATTTGTCTTTTGGTAATGACGTTTCCGGATTAGGCGGAGATGATAAATACTTAAAGTTTGATACAAGAGCTTATCAATTCTACACATTATCTGATTACTACACCTTCAAATTTTATATTAACGGTGGTTATGTTACCGGGTACGGAGACAGAGATGCAAGATTAGCACAAAGATACTTCTTGGGTGGTAACACAATGCGTGGTTTTGAATCAGGTGGTATTAGTGCTCGTGATAAACAAACAAACGATGCCCTCGGAGGAAACTGGATGGTCTGGGGTGGTGCTGAATTAGCATTCCCGTTAGGACTGGATGAACTTGGAATCCGTGGAAGAACTTTTGTTGATATTGGTACAACAGGTAAACCTGATAAAGTTGATGACAATGATATCGATTATAGCTCAAAACCGCGTGTGGCTGTTGGTTTCGGCTTTGAATGGACATCACCTATGGGTAAAATTGATATTGACTTCGGTTTCCCGATTGTTAAAGAAAAATATGACGAAACAGAAGTGTTCCGTTTGAACTTTGGTACAAGTTTATAATAGGAGCTGTGATAATGGCTGATAAATTATTTTATAAACATGGCTCAGCAAAAAGCATTGAAGAAATTGCAGCCATTACAAAAGCAGATATTATCACTCCCGGAAAAGAAAAAGAGCAGATAGAAAATGTCTGCTCTATTGAATCTGCCGGAGCTGATGATATTTGTTTTTTCTATGATAAAAAGAAAAAGGCTATGGCCGAAAAGATAAAAGCTAAAGCCTGCATAACAACTAAAGAATTAGTCTCTTTTATACCAGAAGGAGTGATTGTTCTTGTTTGCGAAAATCCGAAACTTTCTTTTATTGATTTAATCAGCGCTTATTATCAAGAACATCGTCCTTTACCTAAAATAGAAGACGATGCTCATATTGCTAAAACAGCAAAAATAGGTAAAAACTGCTATATTGGTCACAATGTTATTATTGAAGATGATGTTGTTATCGGAGATAATTGTATTATAGAAGCTAATGTTGTTATTGCTCACGGATGTAAAATCGGAAATAACTGTCGCATTGCTAATAACTCTAGTATTTCTTATTGTTTAATGGGCAATGATTGTTACATCTATACTGGAGCCAGAATCGGTCAAGATGGTTTTGGTTTTTCTGTAGTTGATGGACGCCATAAAAGGATCCCTCAAGTTGGCAGAGTTATTATCGGTGATGATGTTGAGGTTGGATCAAACGCTTGTATAGACCGTGGTGCTCTTGATGATACAATTATTGGAAGCGGAACACGTATTGATAATTTAGTTCAGATTGCTCACAATGATAAAATTGGTAATTGTTGTCTTTTGGTCTCTCAAACTGGAATTGCAGGAAGTTGCACACTTGGTGATTATGTTGTTTGCGGTGGTCAAGTTGGTTTAGCTGATCATTTAAATGTTGGCTCGGGAGCACAAATTGGCGCACAATCTGGAGTTATGAGAGATATAGAGCCGGGTGCTATTGTTATCGGATCGCCAACTGTTCCAATTAAAGATTTTATGCGTCAAGTTGCTTTTTTGCAAAAAAATAGTAAAAAATAAAGCTAAGGGAGGTTGTTCATGGCTGAAGAAGTTAAAGTATACCCAGCTGAAGAAATCTTAAAAATGTTACCACACAGGTATCCGTTTTTGCTTATAGATCGTTTAGAAGTAGAAGTTCTGGGTGAAAAAGGAACGGGTATAAAAAATGTAACAATAAATGAAGAATTCTTTCAGGGCCATTTTCCCAATAACCCTGTTATGCCTGGCGTATTACAAATTGAAGCAATGGCGCAAACTGCTGGGGCTGTAGTTGTTGCACAAAACGAAAATTATGCCAATGAAAAACGTAATGTTTTGTTTATGGGAATCGATGGGGTTAAATTTAGAAAACAAGTAAAGCCCGGAGATCAAATGAAAATGCATGTTGAAAGAATTAAAGTTCGGCGTAATATCTTTGTTTTTAAAGGAGTTGCTATGGTTGATGGTCATGTCGTTTCCGAGGCAGAGTTTACGGCAATGATTATATAATAGATTTTCTTTCTGTATGTTTTAGCCGCAAGTTTTGCGGCTTTTTTATTTAAAAAAGTTATTATTTTAAATG
>JAGCRL010000182.1 GCA_017964705.1 Alphaproteobacteria bacterium | reverse complement strand
AGAACCCAATTTTTCAATAAATCTACCATCGCGTGGAGCTCTTTGATCTGCAGCTACAACACGATAATATGGATGCTTTTTTGATCCACCGCGAGAAAGTCTAATACGAACTGTCATTTTTTTCCTTTCCAGTTTATTGTTTGTTTCGTTTCTTCCGCTTAAAACGGAAATTTATTGTTAAATCCGCCGAGGGGAATTCCTCCCCCTAACGGACTTTTTTTCATAAAATGAGAAGCAAGCGACCCTAGTCCGCCCATTTTCCTCATTTTCTTCATCATAGTTGACATTTGCTCATAGGATTTAAGCAACTTGTTAACTTCATGAACTTCTACACCAGCTCCAGCAGCAATTCTTTTTTTGCGTGAAGCCTTGATAATATCCGGATTGCGACGTTCTCCTTTTGTCATTGAAAGAATTATCGCCTCCTGTTTTTTCATAATTCCATCAGCATCTACGGATTCAATTTGGTCTTTATATTTAGCTAACCCAGGCAACATGCCCATCACACTTGACATAGAGCCGAGTTTTTTCATTTGACGCATTTGGTTTAACATATCATTCAAATCAAAGTGGCCTTTCATCATCTTGGCGGCCATTTTTTCTGTTTCTTCTTTATCGATATTTTCAACAGCTTTTTCTACCAGACTTACAACATCACCTTTATCTAAGATGCGACCGGCCAAACGATCCGCATGAAATTCTTCAATATCTTCAATTTTTTCACCGGTTCCTAAAAATTTTAAAGGAGCACCGGAAATCATTTTCATCGATAAAGCTGCACCTGCACGGGAAGAACCATCTATACGAGTTAAAACCAATCCGGTAATGCCAACTTTTTCGTTAAATTCTTTGGCAACGTTGCAGGCTTCTTGACCTATTAAAGCATCTGCAACCAATAAAGTTTCTGTCGGATTGGCCAGCTTTTTAACCTTTGCCACTTCTTCCATTAAAACTTCATCAATTTGCAACCTACCAGCGGTATCTAAAATTAAAACATCATAAAGTCCTTTTTGCCCTACCTCTATGGCACGTTTGGTTATTTCCAAGGGCTTTTCGTTTTTTACTATTGGTAAAACATCTACACCAATTTGAGAACCCAACTGTGATAGTTGCTCTTGAGCTGCCGGGCGGTAAATATCTAATGAGGCCATTAACACCCGCTTGTTCTTTTTTAATTTGAGGGCAATTTTAGCAGATGTAGTCGTCTTACCAGAACCTTGCAAACCAACCATCAAAATGACCGCCGGCGGAACTGCTTTAAAGTTTAGACTTGTATCGTCTTCTGCGCCTAATAAATCAACTAATTCATCATATACTATTTTAACTAATTGTTGATCTGGGCGAATCGACTTAATAACTTTTTCACCCAAGGCTTTTTCTTTGACCTTGGACATAAACTCTTTTACAACCGGCAAAGAGACATCTGCTTCAAGCAATGCAAGACGAATCTCTCTTAAGCCATCTTCGATATCTTTTTCTGTTAAGATACCGCGAGAGCCCAGTTTTGAGAATATTCCACTCAGTTTATTTGTTAATCCGTCAAACATTACTTTCCTTTATTTATTTTTATTTGATAAAAAAAATTTGCGCCAGTGTGCGAACCCTCGCTGACTGACGGCACTCCGTAGAGTGTTTAATTTTGTTATCAAAATTTAGCTGTAATATAAGGTAGAATTTATAAGAGTCAAGAAAAAATTGGGAGATGGTCTATTTTTGTACTTTGGTAATAATGAAAGCCGGTTTATTTTAGTGTTCCCTAAATATCACAGAACAGAAGGATTATCTGCAATAATAATTTTATATAATTCTGGATTAATTTCTTTAAGAATTTTAATAACTTTT
>JAGCRL010000181.1 GCA_017964705.1 Alphaproteobacteria bacterium | reverse complement strand
TTTTTTTGAAATTATCGAAAATAAATTCGGTGAATTAGCCATATTTATTGACGCCCGTAAGGATGAGCCGTGCAATCCATCTTTAGAATATGATGGCAAAAAGACCGCACTTTTAAAACGTGATGGCAAAATAGCCGTTAAGCTTGAAGGAATAGATAAAGAAACCGGTGAAGCTCTGGCAGAACAAGATTTTGCCCTAATTGTTGAACTTAACGGAGAAACGGTAGAAAGAGTTTACGGCGTTCCGGTTGAAACAGTAGAAGACTTTTCGTTTAGAGGTCGCCAAACTCGTGCAGATGAACTAGAGCGTATCAAAAGCAAAACAGAAATTTTGGCTGCCTGTGGCGCCATTAAAATTTGGAAAGGCGGAGAAAAATAATGATAGGTATTGTCTTGGTAACCCATGGCAACTTAGCTGATGAATTTTTATCAGCCATGCAGCATGTTGTTGGCCCGCAAACACAAATTGCCACTGCTTGCATTGGCCCCAATGATGATATGGGTGAACGTCGAGAAGACATTATGAACAAAGTAAACAGTGTAGACAGCGGTGATGGGGTTATTTTATTAACCGATATGTTTGGCGGTACTCCGTCTAATTTAGCAATTTCAATTTTAGACCGTGCCAATGTTGAAGTGATTGCCGGTATTAATCTGCCCATGTTAGTCAAATTAAACACCTTAAGAAAAGAAAAGAAATTAAAAGAAGCGGTTATGGGCGCCAAAGAAGCAGGCATTAAATATATCACGATAGCTTCTGAACTACTGGGAAAGTAATATGAAAAACAAAGTTTCCGTTGATTTAATGATTATAAATGAAAGAGGTCTGCATGCACGTGCCGCCGCTAATTTTGTAAAAGCAATTGAGGGGCTTGATGCAGAGGTTGAAGTGGAACGTTTAGGGCAGATTGTAGACGGCAATTCCATTATGGGGTTAATGATGTTAGCCGCCTCTAAAGGCACCACCATAAAGATATCTGCCACAGGTCCGGAAGCTGAATTAGCCGTCAGAAATTTAACTAATTTGATTAACAGTAAGTTTGGCGAGGAAAAATGACGCGACAACCTGCTCCGCGCAATAAAACAATTACTTTAAGCCCTGAGGAAACGGAGCAATATGCCGCGCGGGCGATTACGCTTAATAAAAAAAGCAAGATATCTGACATTTTAGATTGCACAATTTTGCAAGATACCTTTGAAGCATTAAAGTTTTTGCCGGCAAATTTTGCTGATTTAGTTATTGTGGACCCTCCGTACAATTTAACCAAAAAGTTTGGCACTAAAGAGTTTAAGTCGATGGACTGGGCCGCATATAAAAAGTGGATGGATAAATGGTTAGCGGAAGTTTTTATATCTCTAAAGCCGAATGGCACACTATACATTTGTTCTGATTGGAATACATCGATTGCGATACCGGAGATTGCCGGTAAATATTTTTTATTAAAAAACCGGATAACATGGGAGCGAGAAAAAGGCAGAAGTGCCGGCAATAATTGGAAGAATTGCATGGAAGACATTTGGTTTTTTACCAAATCGCCGGAGTACACTTTTAATTTAGATGCCGTTAAGATAAAAAGACCTGTTTTAGCGCCGTACAAAGATGATAACGGAGTGCCGAAAGATTGGGAAGAAGATGAAGAGGTTGATGGTGGCAAGTTCAGATTAACGGCGCCATCGAATTTATGGACGGATATATCGATTCCATTTTGGTCGATGGCAGAGAATACGCCGCATCCAACACAAAAGCCGGAGAAGTTGATTGCCAAGTTGATATTAGCCTCCAGCAACAAGGGTGATGTGATATTTGATCCGTTTTTAGGCTCGGGGACGACTTCGGTAACGGCCAAGAAGTTAGGTCGGCACTATGTTGGGATAGAGAGAGAAAAAGAATATGTTGCGGTTGCGGAAAAACGGTTAGAGATGGCAGAAAAAGACAAGACCATACAAGGGTATGAAGACGGCATATTTAAGCTAAGACATAGTTAAGGTGCAGGGCAAGCCCTGCCGCACCACGCGCAGTGGTGCTCGCCGCACAGGCGACAGCCATAGGCTGTTTTATGCCGAGCAAAGCATAAGATAATTTTTTGCATTATGCAAAAAATTATGCTCGGCACATTTTAAACACTTTTTTTCTTCTTATTCTTTGGCGCTTTAACTTTAAATTTTTCAGCCATACCACAAACCAAAAACGCGTAAATAAATGTAAAAGCTATAATACGAAAAAGTATAAAAGGTACAAAATACACAGCTAAAAGCCAAAAACTCAATCCCCAAAAAATAAGCATACTTCCATAAATAATAAGCGAAGATTTTCCCCCTAAAATCAATGCTTTGTACCATAATGATGGCTGATTGATTTTTTCACTCCAAGAAGAAAAACAACCTGAAAAAATTAAACAAATCAAATCTCCAACAAGAAGCGGTCCCCACAATAGCGAAG
>JAGCRL010000180.1 GCA_017964705.1 Alphaproteobacteria bacterium | reverse complement strand
CATTGATACGGCGCCATTTCCGTTAAATTGTCCGGAAATAGAATAATTTTCTTGGCCGAGTTCTACGGTTGCCACATCTTTTAAGCGCACCAAACCACCGTTTTCAGCTGTGCGAACGATAATATTTTCAAACTGTTCTACCGTTTCCATGCGTCCGTTTGTTTGCAACGTATAAACCATCGGTGTCTTACTGATTGTCGGAGCCGCACCGACTTTGCCAAGTGCCGGTTGATAGTTTTGCCCTGCAATGGCACTGTATATTTCACCGGCATTGATTTGCATTGCTGCCATTTTATCGGCATTCAACCACACACGCATAGAAAGTTGTGCGGCATACACATCAACACCGCCGACACCGGAAACTTTGGCTAATGTTTGTTGCACGTTATTATAAACATAATCGGCAACTTGTTTTTCATCCATTGTTCCTTTCGGGGAAGAAAAGACAAAAAAGCCCAAAATATTAGTTGATTCACGCTTAACCGACAGTCCTTGACGCGTTACTTCGTCCGGTAATTTAGGTGTTGCCTGTTGAATACGATTTTGCACTTTTACTTGAGCAATATCAGGGTCTACACATGTCTTAAAAGTCACGGTTAAAGTATAAGCAGAATCTAGCGATGAAGAGTTCATAAAAAGCATATCTTCCACGCCGTTTATCTCGCTTTCCAGAGGAATACCGACCGTGCGGGCAATAACTTCGGCACTGGCGCCCGGATAGGTTGCTTTAACCGTAATTTGCGGCGGGGTAACTTCCGGATATAAAGCAATAGGCAGGTTAAAAAGTGCTAAGATACCGACCAGAACAATAACAATTGAAATAACAAACGAAAAGCGCGGTCTTTTAATAAAAAATGCTGAAAACATCGTGCTACCTCTTATTTACCATTATCAATATCAATCGGTAAAACAGGAGCATTGGCGCGAACATTTTGCAATCCTTGCACCACAACTTTATCATCTGTATTTAAACCAGAAAGTACTATTTGCCAATCATCTATCACATCTCCGAGTTTGATATATTTTTGCTCGGCAATGTATTCGTCTCCGACTTTTTTAATTGTCATTACATAAGTTCCGTTAATGTCTTCGGCTAAAGCCATTTGCGGAACCAAAAGCGCCATCTGTTTTGAGGTAAAGCGCATGTAAATATCAACATAATTGCCGGGAACCAATAATTTATTGTCGTTTAAGGCATCCAAATAAACAGGAATAGTTGCCGTATCGGCATTAACTTCGTTACCGAAAAACAGATTTTGTGCGGTTTGAGTTTGTATTTCGCCGTTTGGCAATTCAATATCAACAAAAACATCTTGGGCTTGATTGAGTTTATCCATAAATACCGAGCGTTCTTTATCCGTTACCGAAAATACAATTCTGACCGGACGTTCTTGCACAATTCGTGCCAAGGTATGCGTGCCTTGATTAACCAAATTACCGACAGTCACCAAAGCCTTGCTGATAACACCGTCTATCGGTGATTTTACTTCGGTATATTCTAAATTCAGTTTTGCCAAATCTTCAGCAGCTTCGGCATTCTTTAAGGCGCTTTCGGCTGCTTCAATTTCTTTATCGGAAATAAATTTTTTCTCATGTAATGAAGTCAAGCGTTTATAATCGGCGGCCAATTGCTTGCGAGTAGCGGATGCCGCTTTCAGATTGTCTTTATAACGGCGTTGTTCAATAATAAATAAAACATCACCTTTTTTTACTTCAGCTCCGTTTTGAAATAAAATCTGCTCAATATATCCGGAAACCTGCGGAATGACATCAACGCTGTTAATGGCTTCAACCTGCGCAATATACTTCTTTTTAGCTGCAACATCTTGCTGTTTTAAGCCTTGAACCTGAACTGACGGAGTTGGCATTACCCATCCGTCGTTTTTCGGAGCCATACGATTATTCAACCACCAGCCGAACATAATCAAACAAAGTGCATAAAATGCGTTAAGATAAATTTTTCTGCTTTTGATTTTCTTGACTTTCATATCATACCTTCCTGTTTAAGTAATCCTTGGAAAACTAAAGAGGTTTAATTTGAAAATCAAGTCCAAAAAACGTTATGTAACTTTTATAATGATATTATTCTTGTGGTGGTAACTTAACCGTAATATATACTTCAGCACCGGAAGATAATACATCTCGCAAAACAATATATTGGTCATCCGGGCTGATATTCATTATTTCCAGCAGTTCATCAGAGTTTACTTTCATAAAGTTTTCGGTTGAACTCATTTCTTCGGTGTAGGTGCTATGCCATCTTTTTATCCAACGAGATATTGACTGAGCTGTAATACCGATAATATTTGCGATTTGTCGCATAGAAAATCCTGCAGAGTACATCGTGTGTGCTAAAAGTTTTATATGTAATGGTTTTCCGGCAGGTGCATTTTTG
>JAGCRL010000179.1 GCA_017964705.1 Alphaproteobacteria bacterium | reverse complement strand
TCCTAAATCGCCGTTTGGCGTATGATAAACACCATCCAGTGGCATTTCTGCAGGATCTTCAATGGTAAAAGCGTAACCGCCTTGTGTTTCCAAATATTTTTTTAATAAAGCTGAAATAGTTGTACTTTTTCCTGATCCTGTTGCACCAGATAATAAAATAAGCCCTGTTTTATCCGAAAGCTTCATTAATTGATTTAAGACACCTCTTGGTATACCTAATTTGTTTATATCCGGAATACTTTTAGGCATTTTACGAGCACAATATTGCTCTCCTTCTATAGCAATGCTTCTTTCTATACGATGATCTGTTCCTTTAAAACGTAACGAGTAACTACTTGTTCCTTCATATTTAGCAACAACTGCTTCTATAAATTCTTTTAAATCTGAATAAGTTACCGTTTTTAAACCACAGCTACTTATACCGCTCCATACATAACATGTTTTATCAGGTGTAATATACAAATCTGAAAACTCTGCTTCATTAACTGTTATTGTTTTATTTTCTGATAGAGATTCTGATTGTTGTGCACCATTTCGTCCTTCTTTAGATAATAATGCAGCACTACTTTGTATTTTAGGATTACGCATAGGGTGGGTATTTGTTGATGCTTTTTCTTGTTCTTTTTTTGTAAAAAAACTCATTTCAGACTCCTTAGTATATATTCTACCTTATTTTTATAACTCTTATTATTTAAAATTTAGTTAGTGGGGTTATATAAAAAACATCTTAAGATTTTTAAAATTTATACTTATAAATTACTTGCATTTGGATTAAAAACTTTATAGGATGGTCTTTGAAATAAATATTTTTATGTTTAACTGTTAGAACTTGATATTATGAGTGAAGAGAAACTTTTGCAAATTCTTGAGCAAGCAGTAGCAGGCGATGCTGAAGCGAAAGACATTTTTGTGGCTTTTATGCAAAAAGACGGACTTTCTGAGAAAACTCTCTTAAAAGTAACAGAATTCTCGGAAAAAGGCTCTGATGTAGCAAAAGAGATTTTGGATGCGTATGCTAAAAGAGATTTTTAGAATTAATCGACCTCCCTTGAAAAGGGAGGTTTTTTGTTAAGTTGAAAAATAAAAACAAAAAATATTAGACAAAAAACTTGCACTTAATAAAAAAATATGTATAATGCTTTTGTGATTAGCTTGATTATGTTTAATTAAAATATTTTTATTATGACAAAACTCATTCAGAATTTGAGAGAAAATGTTCCCGGGGCCGAGAACGCTCTCTTAGAGTACACTGAGACTCATTATTTCAATGATAATGAACAACTTGAGCTCATCAGCTTTTTGAAATTTGATAAATTGAAAGATGCTGTAAAAAATATCCTTTTGAAATGTGCAAGAAAGAACATGCTTTGCACTAAAGCACATGAAGAACTTGCAAATTTGCTAAAGGATACAAATTGCAAGGATGCCGCAAAAGAAATTCTCTTGGCCTGCCTTGAGGGGTGGGGAATTTGGACAGAAGGGCTCGTGGTATTAGTTAATCTGTTGGAAAATACAGATTGTCACGTCGCAACTGATGCAAAAAAAATCCTCCTAAGCCAAGTCGAAAAATGGTTTATCGGAGGACGAGCTCTTTCGCAACTCATTATGCAAGAGAATAAAGGGGTGAAAGCTGCATCCGAAGTACTTAAATGCTGTCATAACCTATAATTATAGGAATAAAGCGCTCCTTTATAGGAGCGCTTTTGAATTGGAGCGAGCAATGGGATTTGAACCCACGACATCAACCTTGGCAAGGTTGCGCTCTACCCCTGAGCTATACTCGCATCGTTAACGTGAGTTTTATAACATAGTTTTTTTTTATTGCAAGAAAAATTTTAATTCTTTGAGATGTTTCAATTTAACTTTTTGTTTTTAATGTAATAATTTTTTAAAAATACTTCTGTTGCTTTTTATTGTTTTAACGCTTTATATACAATTAATTTATATTATAATACTATCTTATAATTAAAGGAGGTATAATGGCAAATATAAAAAAAAGGCAAGATATCCGTATTGAAAAAGAAGCTAAAGCTCTAAAGAAAAATTTAGAAAAACGTAAAAAACAAGAACAGGAATTAAAAAAATTAAAATCTGTTAAAAAAGCATAATTTATAAAAGGAGACTAAGAAATGGATAAAATTAAGATTATAGGCGGGAATACTTTAGAGGGAAAAATTTATATAAGCGGAGCAAAAAATGCGGCGCTTCCTTTGGTTTGTGCATCTTTACTTACTAAAGAACCTGTTATTTTAAAAAATGTACCAACACTTTCTGACATTACATTTCTTAATAGTCTTCTATCTTATATGGGGCTTAAAATTGATGAAAAAGAAGAATTATTTGCCGGACATCCTTCTAAAACTTATACTTATCAGGCTGATGATATAAAAGAACTTATTGCTCCCTATGATTTTGTTAGAAAAATGCGTGCTTCATATTATGTATTGGGACCTCTTTTAGCACGTTTTCATCATGTTGAGTTTTCTCTTCCCGGAGGATGTGCTATTGGGGCCAGACCAATGGATATCCACCTTTCTTCATTAGAACAAATGGGAGCAACCGTTGAAATTAAAAATGGTTATGTTATTGCTGACGCTCCTAAAGGCCTGAAAGGTGCACATATTATTTTTAGCAAAGCTTCTGTGGGGGCCACTTGTAATATTTTGATGGCGGCTGTTTTAGCAGAAGGAATTACCAAAATTGAAAATGCGGCTAAAGAGCCGGAAATTGGTAATTTAATAGATTTGTTAACGAAAATGGGCGCTAAAATTTTCGGTCGCGGAACATCTATTTTAACTATTGAGGGCGTAAAAGAACTACATACGACAACACATGAGGTTATTGCTGATAGAATTGAAGCCGGCTCTTATGCTATTGCAGCAGCTATTACCAAAGGGTGTATTGAGCTTATTAATGCTCAAGCCGAACATTTGCAGCAACCGCTCCGGACATTAGAAAAAATGGGAGTTGGAGTTGAAGAAAAAGATAACTCTATTTTGATAGATGCGCGCGGAAAAACAATAGTAGGAGAAGATATTTATACCGATTATTATCCGGGATTTCCAACAGATTTACAAGCGCAATTTATGGCATTGATGACTATTGCGGAAGGAGCTTCTCTTGTAACGGAAAGTATTTGGGAAAATCGTTTTATGCATGTACCAGAACTTTGTCGTATGGGAGCAAATATTAATATTCACGGGCATGCTTCAGCAATTGTGCGCGGTGTTAAAAAGCTTTCCGGTGCACCGGTTATGGCAACTGATTTACGCGCTTCTTTTGCTCTTATTTTAGCCGGTTTGGTGGCTGAAGGAGAAACCATTGTTAATCGTGTTTATCACCTTGACCGTGGTTATGAGAAATTAGAGGAAAAGCTTAAAGGTGTGGGCGCTAATATTGAACGTATTAAAGAGGACGATTAATTGGCATTATCCATTAGCATACTGCGTAACTTTTGGTAATTGCGTGCAGATTTTAGCTCTTTTTGATTATACATAGCAAAACTCTGTAGAGCTTGATATGCTTGCTCATATCCTTTTTGCAACGATATACCATGGCGTTCTAAATTAGCAAAGCCCACCAAATACATCGTAAGCCAATAATCATCCATCAGCATTTGCTCACGCCTTGTTGCTGTTTTATACTCTGGAATTTGTCGCAATCTTTTCATGCTTTTAGCAATAGAATTAATAACTTTTTCACTCTTGGATGCAGCATCAACCCGATTAAGATAATTATAGACCGGCAAATTTAATACCGAAATCAATGGATTATATGCATAC
>JAGCRL010000178.1 GCA_017964705.1 Alphaproteobacteria bacterium | reverse complement strand
AGCCGGTATTATGGAAAATGATAAAATCTTAGAAGTTAATGGTCGGCAGATTAACGTATGGGCAGATATCACTAAAGAAGTCAGTATTGCCATTAACAATGTTCAGTTAAAAATTGAGAGAGATGGAAAAACTTTTGATTTAGTTCTTCCTTTAGAAGAAATGGATTATGCTTTTGATGAAAATGAGAAACCTATAAAGCGGCATATGATTGGCATTAAAAGCTCAGCAAAGCATTTTCATATTGTAAAAGATAATTTTCATTTTGTTCCGTCTATTATAAAATCTGCACAAGAAATTTATAATATAACCGATGTAACTATTCGCGGTGTTGGGCAGATGATCCTCGGTAAACGATCCGGTGAAGATGTTGGTGGAATTATTCGCATTGCGGAAATGTCCGGTGACATTTCAAAAAATAGAGATTTTTGGGACTTTCTTTCATTTATGGCTTTGCTTTCTGTTAATTTGGGTTTAATAAACTTATTCCCAATCCCTCTATTAGATGGTGGACATGTAATAATTTATCTGTTAGAAATAATTTCAAGACGTGAGCTTAATGCAAAAATTAAAGATTATTTGTTTAAGATCGGCCTTGGTTTCATCTTATTTTTAATGATTTATGCTACTTGGAACGACATAAAACATTTGATTGTAAGATGGTTTGAATAGCTTATAAGGATATGAAAATGAAATTTAAATTCGCGGGTATTTCTTTATTAACTTTAGCTATTTGCTCTAGTGCAATAGCTCAGGAATCTATTAAAAACATCAACATTCAAGGGTTGCAACGTGTTGAAAGAGAAACAGCTCTTTCTTATGCGGGAATCGATACAAGCAAACCGGTTTCCTCTGAAGATTTAAATGCAGCTCTTAAGCGTCTTTATGACACTGGTTTGTTTAGTGATATTAATTTTGATACTAAAGGATCTGATCTTATCATAACCGTTACGGAGAATCCGGTAATTGGTGTGCGTGCTTTTGATGGCAATGATAAAATCGATGACAAGATTTTAGAGGCTGAGGTTCAATCAGCTCCCCGTTCTGTTTTCAGCAAAGCAAAAGTGCAACAAGATGTACAGAGAATCTTAGATGTTTATAAAAGAGCTGGTCGTTATGGTGTGTCCGTTGACCCTAAAATTATTAAGAAATCAGAAAACCGCGTTGATTTAATTTTCGAAATAGATGAAGGCCCAGAGGCTAAAATTGATACAATTAACTTTATCGGTAACAAGCATTATACCAGTGGTGATTTGCAAGGAGAGATTATGAGCAAAGAGAGCCGTTGGTATAGATTATTCTCCAGTTCCGAAAACTTTGACCGCGAAAAGATGAACTATGACCAAGAGCTGTTAAGACGTTTTTATAACAGACATGGTTATGCTGATTTTGCTGTTGTTTCAGCCATTGCAGAACTTTCCAGAGATAAAACGTCTTTCGTTTTGACTTTTACAATTGATGAAGGACGCCGTTATAGAGTTGATGATATTCAAATCAGATCAACTGTTCCAGATATCGATGTTAATCAATGGTACAAATATGTTACTTTTGACAAAGGTGATTGGTATAACTCAGATGAAATTGAAAAAACAGTTAATGAGTTGACTGAGGAGCTATCTAAGAAAGGATTTGTGTTCGTTGAAGTTGTTCCAAACATTCAGAAGGATAGAGAAACCGGTAAATTAATTACTGTTTTTGAGATTAAAGAAAATGCAAAAGTCTTTGTTAACAGAATTAATATTAGTGGTAATAATCGTACTTTAGACGAAGTTATCAGAAGAGAATTTAGAATTTCAGAAGGAAGTGTTTTTAATGCTTCAAAGATTAGAGAATCGAGAAGAAATATTGAGCGCTTAAACTATTTTAGTAAAGTTGATATTGACTCTGAACGTGTTGATTATGATAAAGCTGATATCAATTTAAATGTTGAAGAAAATTCAACAGGATAATTTAACGTTTGTGTCGGATATTCTAACTTTAATGGAGCTTTAGTCATAGACTGAAACACTGAAAACAACTTCT
>JAGCRL010000177.1 GCA_017964705.1 Alphaproteobacteria bacterium | reverse complement strand
TTTCATAACCTGTCCGATACTTCCCATATCACCTGTTAAAGGTAAGGTTATTCCGATTTTAACAATTGGTTTAGCAGTTGCTTGTGCTGTTTGTTTTTTCTCTTCTTTACAGGCAACAAGTGCTAAAACCATACATAAACTTAATAACCACTTTTTCATTATCTTACTCCTTAACTTCCAATGGCTTACCATCTTTGAGTTCTTTTCTAATAGCAGGAACATTTAATATGCCATCATGAATATCAACCTGGCCATAAACACCAGTAAATGTTTGCAAATTATTTAGATAGCTTAAGGCTTCTTCATTATTATTACTGTTTTCAAAAGCCTCTACGACCATCATAACTGCATCATATATATTACCAATACAAAGTTCGGATGTTGTAACACCTTTATTGACCTCAAGTATTTTTTCTCTTATCACAGGTTCAGGTGAAGGATAGGTTACCCATTGAGTGCCATCCGGTAACATGGATAGATTATTAACTAAATCCATAAAATTGGTGGAGGTAATCGGTTTGTTGATGCCTTTTTCTTGCATTTGCTTATACAAAACATCAAAATTCGGTGAGTAAAGTGTAACAACATATATATCAGGATTGTTTTGTTCTATCTTTTCTATCAATCCTCGCATGTCTTTTTCACCGTCATTAACAATATATTGAATGTATTTGATATTATTTGCGTCCATTTCTTTTGTCATTTCAGCTGCAGCGGCAATACCACTTGCTTCATTTAATACTATTAGTGCTACATTTTTATAGTTGCTCAATATATCTCTGACTAAAACCTTTGCTTCCATATCCGGCAAAGTTGTGTGCGAAAAATTGTATTCTCCTTTCGCTACATTTCTATCTGATGAACCGGTATTTATGTGAATAATCTTATTTTTTTCTGCAAATTGTGATGTTACCAATCCCGGATTGGAGGCAAAATCAACAATGGCATTGACCTTATCAACCCAGGCAAATTTATTGTTAATAGCCATAACTGTCTTGGTATTATAGGCATTATCTTCGATAATAAATTGGTAATCATTCTTTAGTTTATTATTATCTTTTAACTGTTGCTCGGCAACCATAACAGCACCTTTTAATGCTTGTCCCATATAAGCAATATCCCCGGTTAAAGGCAAACTAACTCCAATCTTAACCACAGGCTTTGCCTCTGCTTGTGCTTCTTGTTTTTTCTCTTCTTTACAGGCAACTAGTGCTAAAACCATACATAAACTTAATAACCACTTTTTCATTGGATATTTCCTTTCTTTTGAAAAATTCCTTGCGGACGTAACGATAAAAATGTTATAAAAATAACAAAAGCAATTAAATCACGCCATTCGGAAGCAAAAATCAACACACCGACATTTTCTGCCAAAGCTAAGAACAAGGCTCCAAAAAAGGCGCCGCGCAAATTAGCTAAGCCACCGATAATTGCACCAATCATACCCTTGAATAACAAGTTAAATCCCATTGTCGGCACCATACCGGTATCATAACCGATTAAAACTCCGTCAACTCCCAAAACCACACCGTTTAAAACAGAAACCAGCAGAATAATTTGATTATTTTTCATACCAATTGTGTTAGATAATGATGAGCTGTCATTAACTGCACGAATTTTTAAGCCGACAAAAGTATGATGCAAAAGATAGTTCAAATATGCAAAACAAACAAAATAGGCTACAATGGTTAAAGCCTGCACAAGAGGGATACTTGCGAATCCTAAATGGATGGTTGTCGCTGAATGAATAGAACCAAGATTTTGGTATTGCGGGCCGAATATAAGTAAAATTACCGATTCAAAAATGGTATAAACACCCAATGAGGCTACCATTAAAACCATAGCGGAAGCTCCGTGGTTGCGCATTGGTGTATAAATGCCGGCTTCTAAGAAATATGAGAACAAAGTGCAGATGACTATTGCTCCAATAATACCGATCCACATGGGTAGTCCGCATAAAGAAATCAGTCCGTATGAGGCATAAGCTCCTAATGTTGCAATTGCTCCCAAGGTCATATTAAAAAACGGAGAAACGGAATACATCAGGCGAAATGCCATTGCCATTAGGCCATATCCTGCCCCGACGATTAAAGTATTTAGTAATAAATGTAGTAGCATTTGCAAAGAAAATGAACCTTTCTTAATTTTAATTTCTTATGTGACAAAGAAATTTGAGTTACTTTTGTTAAATAAATATATCAGATAGACATAAAAAACACTAGTATAAATTTGCTTAATAAACAGAAAAACATCTTTTGTCATGTGTTTCTGATATAATCTTTTGTGATGTATAATCTTTTGAAAATCTCGAAAAATATAATTTAATTTCTATGTAGTGGAATTTTCTTGTTTAGAAAAAATAAAGTTTTAATTTTTAAGAGCAGTAAGATTGACCTTCGCTTTTTTTTTTATAAAAAAGCTCGGTCGCTGCGTCGGATATCAGCTAAAGCTGAGCGGCGTTCTTTCGTCCGCCTTATCCTCCTGGTCAAACTCACTTCTTCGTGAGTTCGAACCTAACTTTTTCTAAACCATAAAAAAAACCTACCACAAGGGTAGGTCTTTTGTTATGGCAGGGGCAGTAAGATTCGAACTCACGACACTCGGTTTTGGAGACCGATGCTCTACCAACTGAGCTATACCCCTACAAACTGAAACGACATATAACCTATTTCATTTCACAAATCAAGTACTTTTTTATAATGCTTGACTTTAAAGTTTTTTTGTCTAAAATGTCGATTCTAAGATTTATTATTAACTTAATTTTAAGCCTATGTTTACGTATAAAGGAGAAAATAAAAAACCAGATGCCTTGGATCGCGCTTATTATTTCTTAAGGTCATCTAGCCAAGACATTCCACCACTTGCCGGGGAATTTGCAAAAATGTTCTGCTCTAAAAGATGCGCTTTTGCATTTCCTGAATTTGCCATTTCAGCATATGCAATCTATGCGCAACTGGAAGAAGGTTGTCCTTGTAGGGATGCTTTTTATGTCCCAAACGAAGAAGATAAGAAACTCTTTTATGAGATTAAGAATGCGCGAAATTAAAAAATATCCCTCTGCTAATTTTTGAAAGCAGAGGGATGTTTTTTTTGTAAAATGTTTTTATAAGTTAATTTTCTCTCATTTTAGCTATAGAATTCCACATTTTTTCTAAGTTGTAAAAATCACGGACTTCCGGACAGAAAATGTGCACAATTACATCAAAGGCATCAATTAGAATCCAGTTTGCTTTTTCTTCACCTTCAGATGAGGTTGTATAATTATTTTTCTTTAATTCTTCTTTGACCTTTTCTGCAAGAGAGGCAACATGGCGATTAGATGTGCCACTGGCAATCACCATATAATTGGCAATAGATGTTTTTCCTTTTAAATCTATTACTACAATATTTTCTGCTTTGTTGTCATCAAGCGTTTTTTCAACCAGTTTTAATAATTTTTCATCTGCTTTTGTATTCATCTTATACTCCATAAAATAATCCAATGGGGACCATGTTTTTTTAATTGGTTCATCTTGAGCAATTGTTGTTTCATCATCTTCTTCAAGTTGTTTTCTGCGTTCAGGAACAAACTTGGAAATTTCCCGTAAGCAGTCATTGGTATTTTTTCCGGCAATGGCAGAAATGGCAAACACTGGAGATTTTGTTACTCTTTTAAGAGAAGTTATTTTTTTCTTTATTTCTTCCGGAGTGAGCGAATCGATTTTATTTAAGGCAATAACTTCAGGTTTGTTAATCAGATTTTTTTCATATAATTCAAGTTCTTTGCGGATTGTTCTATAAACTTTTGCAACATGTTCTGATGTGCCATCTATTAAGTGTAAAAATACAGAACAACGTTCCACATGTTTTAAGAATCTATCACCAAGTCCGACACCTTCGTGAGCACCTTCAATTAAACCAGGGATATCAGCTAAAACTAACTCCTTATTATCAACCCAGGCAACTCCCAAATTTGGATGAAGCGTGGTAAAAGGATAGTCTGCAATTTTGGGACGAGCTTTTGTAACAGCTGTTAAAAAAGTTGATTTTCCGGCATTAGGTAAACCGATTAAACCAACATCGGCGATAATTTTTAATCGTAACCACACCCACATTTCCACACCCGGCCATCCCGGTTCTGCATAACGCGGTGCTTGGTTGGTAGACGTCTTAAAATGGATATTCCCACGACCACCATCGCCGCCTTTGGCAATCATGTATTTTTGCCCTGGTTCAACCATATCAACAATAACTGTTTTACCATCGTCAGCCACAATTTCTGTACCAACAGGAACTTTGATAATCAAATCTTCACCCTTAGAACCGCACATTTCTGATCCCATTCCGTGTTGACCATTTTGTGCTTTAAAATGTTGCTGGTAACGAAAATCAATCAGAGTATTCAGGTTTTCAACTGCTTCAAACCATACACTGCCGCCTTTACCACCATCACCACCATTAGGACCTCCGAACTCAATATACTTTTCGCGGCGAAAAGCCACACATCCGCGACCGCCGTCTCCTGATTTTAAGTATATTTTTGCCTGGTCTAGAAATTTCATTTTGTTGTTGCTCTAAAGGTTGTATCTTACAAAGAAAGGGGATGTCTGACATCCCCTTATTTTTGTTATATGAGTCAGATTATTCAGCAGGAACAACAGAAACATAAGTTCTGTCATTAGCTTTTGTCTTAAACTCTACTTTTCCTTCTGCGGTGGCAAAAATGGTATGATCTTTACCCATGCCAACATTGTTACCCGGGTGGAATTTTGTTCCACGTTGACGGATAATGATGTTTCCGGAAATAACGGATTCACCACCAAATTTTTTTACACCCAAACGACGTCCGATAGAATCGCGTCCGTTAGATGAGCTACCGCCTGATTTCTTATGTGCCATTTCAATAACTCCTAGTTAATTATTTACTACACAAATCGGTAATTTTTACGATTGTGATGTTTTGTCTGTGTCCATTTTTACGACGGTAATTCTGTCTTCTCTTTTTCTTGAAAACAATGATTTTAGCGTCTTTTGCTTGTTTAACAATAGTGCCTTTTACACTTGCACCTTTGATAAATGGAGTGCCTACGGTTTCATCCATTGCTAAAACTTCGTTAAAAACGACTTCACTTCCGGCTTCGCCAGCAATCTTTTCAATTTTAATAACATCATTTGATGTTACTTTATATTGCTTGCCACCTGTTTTAATTACTGCATACATTTTTATTCACCTGTTTTAGATTTAAACATACTTTTTTGTGAAATATACATAAGTTTTTGTAGGAGTCAATAAGAATCTTAGATAAAATTTAAATTAATTTAATTTTTGCTGTTCTTTTAGGCGTCTGAACAAGCGCGGTTGCATAAATCTTCCACTCCATATACCTCGTTTATTTTGTTGTGCTTCTTGTTGTTCTTTTTTATATGGGCTTTCCATGTATGTAATAGCATAACCGTTTTTCACCATTTCTCGATTTAGGTTTATTTTCCCCTTATAACAAGTACATAAGTTTCTTTCGTATTGGTCTTTTTTGATTATTTTACAAGTAATCGGACCGTCTCCGATCATTTCTTTTAAATAATCAGCCGATTTTATTCCACAGGCATATTTCTTTTTGTTTTGGTTTTTACACTGTTGCACATATTCCGGTGCATCAATACCCATTAAACGAATACGTTGCGTACCGATTTCTAAGCTATCCCCATCGATAACTTTAATCGGGGCAAGGGGTGATGAGGTTATTTCTTTGGCTGTGCAAGTAGGTATGATACTTAGCAAGATCAGCGCCAAAAGAATTATTAAATTTTTATATGATGTGTATATTTTTGACAATTTTCTTTCCATTCACAGACTTTACAATATACTCTTTAAATAAAGTATATACTTAATTTTGATTAAAGGTTAGTTACCGTGCAGAAAAAAATATTTTTTAATTTGTTACTTGTCGCTGGAGGAGTGGGGCTAGCGTCCTGTTCTTCTTTGTGGAACAATGGCGAATATGAATATCAAGAAGCCGAAGAAGGCGAAGTTATTGTTGATGATTTTATTGTTCCGGATGTTTCTCCTAAAGCAGAAGAATTCTCTCTTGACCCAAGTGAAGCAGCGACCATTTATAATAAAAGGATACCTCCATTAAACACACTTATTGTTTGTAGAGATAAGCAATGTGCTCCGGCAAGCCTCTCCAAATCTAGGGAGTATATTTATAATGCATTAGCGCAACTTGTGGACAATAACTTAGATGAAACAGCATTGCTTTGCGAAGCTAATGCTCAGGCTCATGTATGCATTAATCCGTATTTAAGCGTTCCGGCTAAAGTTGGAGTTACTCCGGCATATGTTTATTTTGATGGCACAAAAATTGTGGATGCATCTTTGGTTAAAGGAAAGACTGCTATTAATTTAGCTCTAAATTATAATTTAAGTTATAATGGTCAAACACCTATGGTATGTAAGCCGGATACATCAATGTTATATGTTAAAAGCAATAATGATATTGTTTTAAATGGTAACGGCTTTAAGTGTGATTTGACAAGTGTCGGAACAACAACTATCAGAGTAATGTTTGCAATAGATTATATTGATTTGGATTATGGATATATCGGCGGGTATTATTCTATTGGTTTGTCCGGACCGGCTACTGGCGGTGGTTCTGGTTATGGAATGATTCGTCTAACAAAAGATGCACATCCTTTGAGTCCGGTTTTGAAAAAAGCTAAAAGTGACAGACAAACTTCTCCGGCGAAACCTTCAGCCAATTATTTACAAGAGGCAAAAGCTCCAGGAGCACAAAAACCGGCAGGTGGTTATCCGACACAACCGGTAGCGACCCAAGCTCCTCGTCAACCTATGGCATATCAGGTTCCTGCAGTTGAGCCTGAGCCGGAATATGAAGGGATGTATCTTAAGTAGGGTATGTAAAATAGGAATTGATTCTTTCTTTTGTTTTATATAGAATGCTCCTATGTGTCAAAAGTAAGATAATGTTTCAAGTCAAGGCAGAAAAATGAATAAAAAATTTGTTATTTCGTTAATTGGAGCGCCTGCTTCAGGAAAAGGCTATATTGCTTCTTGTTTAGCAAAAGAACTTAAGGAAAAATATCACTTAAAAGATGCTGATGTTGCCGATATTTCCACAGGTGAATTAATTCGTCAGGAAAAAAAGGCGAAAACTCCGTTGGGGTTGGAGCTATCTGCAAGTATGAAAGAGGGCGGATTGGCTCCGGATGCACTTGTTAATAAAATGCTGATAAATACATTGCATAAGATAAATGCAAAAGTTTTGATTTTGGACGGTTATCCCAGAACAGTTGAACAAGTTAAAGAATTTGATCAATTAATGAAAGATTTTTCCAGTGCTGTTATTTTTAGAGACACACCAGTTTCTTTGATTTTGGAACGGGTCAAGAATCGGCGAATTTGTGCTAATTGTGGGCGAGCTCAAGAGGTTAGTAATGGAAAATGTGAGTATTGCGGTGGAGAGCTCGTTAAGCGTAAAGACGATGAAGTATTGCCGGATCGTTTAGCCGAATATGAAGAAATGACTAAGCCAGCTGTTTTAGAATTAAAAAATGAAGGAAAGAATTTCTTCTTTTATGAAGGAACAGCAGAAGGTGATGAAATTGCACGTTCATTCTTAACTGCAAATGAGAAATATTTTAAGTGATTTTACGCGCAGTGAGCGCTAAAAGAATTTCTTAAATTACAATGGGTGATAGCTATAGCCAAAGCGTCGGATGAGTCATTGTTTTTGGGTTGGCATCCCGGGAGCAAGATTTTTACCATTGTTTCAACCTGATGTTTATCTGCTTTGCCAACGCCGGTCAGTGCTTTTTTAATTTTGTTTGGTTCGTATTCAAATAAAGGAATATGATATAGTTCCGGTATTAAAAATACAACACCGCGCGCCATACTTAGTTTAAGAGACGTTTCCGGGTTGGTGTTTAGAAAAGTTACTTCAATAGAGGCTTCATTGGGCTTATAAAGTTCGATGATATTTTTTAGTTCATCATGAATTTTATGCAGTCTATGAGAGAGAGGTTCTTTAGCAGAGGTTGGAATAAAACCGTCTGCTACATAAGACAAACGGTTTCCATCGACATCTATTATGCCCCAACCGGTAGATGATATGCTCGGATCAAGGCCTAATACTCTCATTTATTCCTCTTCAGCAAGTTTTGCTAAAATATCTTCTGAAATATCAGCATTATGGTATACATGCTGAACATCTTCATCTTCTTCTAAAGCGTCAATAAATTCCAGGAATTTTTTTGCCGTTTCAAAGTCGTTGATTTCTGTTTTTACGGTTGGTTTCCAGTCTAAGCGAAAAGCAGACGGAGTACCAAATTTCTTTTCAAGCGCATCAGTTACAGCAGCTAAATCTTCCGGTAAAGTTTCAATAGCATGAATTTCATCTTCAGAGGTAACTTCATTTGCCCCGGCTTCAAGAGCTTCTTCAAACATCTTGTCTGCGTCTGCAACACTTAAAGGATATTCAATATAACCAATTCTTTCAAAATTGAAAGAAACAGAACCAGTTTCACCCATGGTTCCGCCGCGTTTACCAAAAATAGCTCTTACATTGCTGGCTGTACGATTTTTATTATCTGTTAAAGCTTCAACAATTACGGCTATTTTGTTTGGAGAAAACCCTTCATAGCGCATGGTGCTAAAATCCGCTCCACCGGCAACCTGTGTTGCTTTGGCAATAGCGCGTTCAATATTATCTTTAGGCATACTTTCTGCGCGGGCAGCCTGAATTGCCAAGCGTAAACGGGGGTTTTTATCTGGCTCCGGCAAACCGCTTTTAGCAGCAACAGTAATTTCACGAGCGAGTTTTGCAAAAACTCTGGCTTTTTTTGCGTCTTGTGCACCTTTACGGTACATAATATTTTTAAATTGGGAGTGTCCTGACATCTAGATCTCCATTTTAAGGTTAACATTTTTTCTTGTATAAAACAATGCGAAAAATAGCGCAAGTTTTTTTTTGTTTTTCTATTACGAATCTGCAATATCCACCAATTGTGTATCTGCTAAAAGAAAGTCAGGCGTTTTATTACCGAAAATTTTATGCCGTTTAGCTAAATCGAGTGCTTTCTTATCTTGTCTCTGGACTCGCGTTTGATAGCGGTTTTTACGCTCTTTGGTTTGTTTTTCTGTTGTTTTCAAACTGGGCATAGTCGGTTCGTTTTGGTTAATTTCGGTTACTTCGCTTTCTTTATTTTTATCAATTTTAATTTCTGCAGGTGTTTTAAGAATTTTATCAAGTGTATCCTGAGTTTCTTTTGAGCGGCGAGTTGTAAATACAATATTTTGTTTGTCAACCGGCAAGAGTTCTAAGATTTTTTCCAAGTTAATGAGTTCGCGCTTCTTTTTTATCAGGTTTATATCATCAACCACCAAAATATTGATATTTGATATGTCAACGCTATTTTCTGCAATGTTTTCCAACAACAAAGAAGGTGAGGCAATAATAACATTGGCTTCTTTGGCATCTTCTTCATCTTCATTTTTATTTTCGTTGATTTCGTGGTATTTATTAAAAATTGCAAATTTGTCAGAGATATTGACGGATTCTTTAGAATCTGCGGTCAGGATTAAAATGTTTTGCCCGGCCTTTTGAGATATAATATCAATTAATGGGAAAATATAAGCACAAGTTTTACCGCAAGCTGCCGGTGCAATAGTAAAGATATCTTTTCCTTCCAATATGGAGGGAATAACATCTTTTTGCACAGTGGTCGGTTCTTCATAGCCCAAATCTTCTATTGCTTGAATTGTTTTTTCATTTAACCCTAAATCTTTAAAACCCATCTTCTCTTTCCTATCATTTGTTGGTTATTTCTTCGGATAATAAAACTTTTTGTTGCAGAGTCAAGAGGCGGATTAGCTTCTGACAACAAAAATGGTTATATTAACTAATTTTATGATGTTTTTGCTATTATTCTGCAAAGAGAGATATATCTTTATGATATTTTGATATAAAGGAGAAAAATAATGGAAGAACAAACGCAATATAACAGTGAAGCAACTAAAAGATTGTTAGCCGCTAAAACAGCCGGAGAAGTAAAGAAAGCTTTGAGGGATGGTGCTAATCCAAATGCAATGGATGAAGAGGGTAATACGGCTTTGATGCATCTATGGCATAATCCTATAGCGGTTCAATTATTAATAAGTGCAGGGACTGCTCTTGATATAAGAAATGCTGATGGCATGACAGCTTTAATGTTGGCTTGTCAGGGTGGTGAAGCTGAATCGGCAAAACTGCTTATAGAAGCTGGCGCAGATATGAATGTTCGTGATAATGAATTTGGTATGACAGCATTAATGTTGGCTTGCACAGAACTACCTTCTTTTGCGTATACTGAAAAGGTAATAAGAGGGCAATCGGAATGTGTTAAACTACTGCTGAATGCCGGTGCTGATCCTACAATAAAAGATAATAAGGGTAAAATGGCTGTTGATTATGCTAAAGATTGGTCAAAACATCTTATTGAAAAAGAAATGAAAAATCAAGGTTTTTTCAGTAGACAGAAGAATACCCAACTACGTGGACGTTCAGGAAATAGTCGTCAATAAACGGAAAAAAAGTTATTTTATTAGCAAATTAAATAAGACACATCACTAAAGATGTGCCTTGTTTTTTATATAAAAATTGTTTGCAGGTTTAAATCTTTATGGTATAAAAGTGATATTGATTTAATAGAGAAAGATAAATGCAAGAAACATTATTTTCAAGTAAGGTTAAGCGTCCGTTAGCCGATAGGTTACGTCCTAAAAAGCTGGAAGAGGTTGTGGGGCAAGAGCAGGTTTTAGGTGAGGATTCTCCATTGGGGAGAATGCTTCATACCGGGCGTATTTCTTCGTTTATTTTATGGGGGCCGCCTGGCTGTGGTAAGACGACAATTGCGCGGTTGATTGCTGAATATACTAACCTTTATTTTGAGCAAATATCAGCAGTGTTTTCCGGGGTGGCAGATTTGAAACGGGTGTTCCAATATGCCGAAGAAAGGCGAGCTAACCAAGGAAAAGGAACGCTTCTTTTTGTGGATGAAATTCATCGTTTTAATAAATCACAACAAGACGGTTTTTTGCCGTATGTAGAAAATGGTACAGTTATTTTGGTCGGAGCCACAACCGAAAATCCTTCTTTTGAACTTAATGCCGCGTTGCTTTCGCGCTGTCAGGTGTTTGTGCTCAATCGTTTAACTGCTGAAAATTTTGAAGAATTATTGCAACGTGCCGAGCGTGAAGAAGGCAAAAAATTGCCGGTTGATGATGAAGCGCGTGAGCTGATGAAGACAGTTGCCGATGGTGATGGGCGATACATTCTGAATATTGCAGAAAGTGTTTGGTCGTTTGCAAAAGAAGGGGAAATTTTTGATATAGATAAATTAATGAAAATTATCCGCTCGCGAGCTCCGTTATATGATAAGGGCCGCTACGGACATTATAATTTGATTTCTGCGGTGCATAAATCTATGCGCGGTTCAGATGTGGATGCCGCACTCTATTGGGCAGGACGAATGCTTGTTTCCGGGGAAGATCCGCGTTATCTTTTACGGCGGCTGATACGCTTTTCGATTGAAGATGTTTCTTTGGCAGATCCGAATGCGATAGTGCAGGCAATTTCTTGTGCGGAAACGTATGAGCGGTTGGGAAGTCCTGAAGGAGATTTGGCGATTATGCAATTGGTGGCTTATCTGGCAACTGCTCCGAAATCTGCGGCAGTTTATAAAGCAATGAATAAAGTTTTTGATGCGGCAAGGCAAACCGGTTCTTTGATGCCACCGAAGCATATCCTCAATGCCCCCACCAAATTGATGAAAAGTCTCGGTTATCATGACGGTTATATTTATGACCAAGATTTAGAAGACGGCTTTTCGGGGCAAGATTATTTTCCGGAAGAAATGGGGCGGCGACGTTTTTATAATCCGGTAGATAGAGGGTTTGAAAGAGAGATAAAAAAACGAATCGATTATTTTGATAAACTGCGTGCAGAAAAACAACGTGAACGTAAAGCGAAAAAAACTTAATGGTAAAGAATAGTTGTGTCTCAGGAAAAAACTCCTTTTGAATGGAGGTTTTACTTATGATTCTTTAGCCTTTGAGTCGCGGCAGCAGCGATTTGAAGAAGGGGTAGATGCAAGAAATGAAGATGCAAATCAAGTAGAAACAAATCAAGGCAATGATATGCTTGGGTTGTATTCTTCCAGAAATAACGGTAATGGTATGGCCTAAATAGTTTTGTAAGATAAAGCTTGTCAAAAAAGAATTTTTAAGATACATCTCAAAAAAGTGCGAATTTTGAGAGATTAGCTATGTCTGGTGTTGAATTTATAAAAATTAAAACGGAAGATGACGGAATCCGCCTTAATCGATGGTTCTTAAAATATTATCCCGGGTTAACTCTGGGGCGGTTGCAAAAACTTCTTCGCACAAAACAAATTAAAGTTGATGGTGCTAAGGCTGAAGCGAACACTCGTTTGACTGCTGGGCAGGAAATGCGTATTCCGCCGCTTGATAATGAAAAACGAGAGATTAAATATCAAAGTGTTTCTGCAAATGATGTTAAATATATCACAGACATGGTTATTTACAAAGATGAGAATATCATCGTTTTGAATAAGCCTTCCGGTTTGGCGGTGCAAGGTGGAACCAATACAACACGGCATGTTGACGGGTTATTGGAAGCACTTAAATTTGAACTTGAAGAAAAGCCGAAGCTGGTGCATCGAATCGATAAAGATACCAGTGGTGTTTTGGTGTTAGCTCGTAATCGCAAAATGGCGGATTTGCTGACCAAAGCGTTTCGCGAACATAAATTGCAAAAAAATTATTTAGCTTTAACTCGCGGTGTTCCTAAATTACAACAAGGGGAAATTAAGACTCCGCTTGAAAAAATTGACGGACGTGTGCAAGCTGTAAAAGATGGTAAGCCGGCAATAACTGAGTATGAGGTTTTAGATTGTGTCGGTGATAAATATGCGTTAGTTTCGGTATATCCTCTCACAGGAAGAACACATCAAATCAGGGCACATCTT